>JASLGJ010000277.1 GCA_030150085.1 Candidatus Elarobacter sp.
GAAGCGGTGGCGCGCGCGCTCGCCGCTTCCACGTCGGGCGCGTCGCCCTCGTCGCCGCTCGCGTCCGCCGCGGCCTCGCTCGCGCCGCCCGCGACGGTGCCGCCGCCCAGCAGCAGCTTCGGCGTCACGGCCCGCACCACGTAGGCTTGGCCGGGGAAGGTCGTCGTCGCGCGCCGCAGGTGCAGCGTGGCTTCCACGGTTTCGGCATCGGCCGGAAGACGCTCGAAGACCAGCGTGCCGAGAATCTCCGCCGCGCCGAGATAGGCGCGCACCGGCGTGCGGCGGCGCAGCAGCGCGCGCATCTCGGGCAGCGCGCGGAAGCCCACGCGCAGCGCGGCGGCCGGCGCGAACGCGGTGTCGGCCAGCACGGCCCCGCGGTGCGTCCGCGCGACCTCGATCCCGGGCACGTTGACCGCGACGCGCGAGCCCGCGCCGACGCGCTCGCGCCGCTCGCGAAAGACTTGCAGCGCGCGCACGCGCACGTCTTCACCCGGAACGTCGAGCCGCAGCGTGTCGCCGACCCGCAGCGTGCCCTGCATCAGCGTGCCGGTCAGCACCGTGCCGTGGCCGGGCATCACGAAGACGCGGTCGACCGGCAGAAACGCGGGCGCGTCGGGCGAGCGCGGCGGCAGGCTCGCCAGCGAGTCGCGCAGCACCGCGCGCAGCTCGTCCATCCCCGCGCCGGTGACGGTCGAGACCGCGACGACCGGCGCGTCCCGCGCGACCGTCCCGCTGGTCGCGATGCGAACCTCGTCCGCGGCGGCCGCGAGCTGTTCGTCGTCGACCAGATCGCGCTTGGTCAGCACGACGACGGTGCGCCGCACGCCCAGGAAGTCGAGGATCGCGAGGTGCTCGACGGTCTGCGGCCGGACGCCCTCGTTGGCCGCGACGACCAGCAGCAGCAGGTCCATCCCGGCCGCGCCGGCCAGCATGTTGTGCAGAAAGCGCTCGTGCCCGGGCACGTCGACGATGCCGGCCTCGACCCCGTCCTCGAAGCGCAGGTGCGCGAAGCCCAGGTCCAGCGTCATCCCGCGCAGCCGTTCCTCGATCCAGCGGTCGGGATCGGTTCCGGTCAATGCGCGAACGAGCGAGGACTTTCCGTGGTCGACGTGACCCGCGGTGCCGACGACGTGCATCTAGGCTGACGCTTCGAGCGCCGCGCCGAGCTCTCCGTCCCGCTCCTCGGGAACGGTGCGCAGATCGAGCAGCACCCGCTCGCCCTCCACCCGCGCGACGACCGGCACCGCTCCGCCGCGCAAGCGGGCGGCGGCGGCGTTGGCGTCGCGCCGCGTCGGGCGCCACGCGAGCGCGACCGAGGCCACGGCCGCCAGCGGCAGCGTGCCGCCGCCGACGTAGCCCTCGGTCTCGACCGCCGTGAGATCGAGCTCGGGTAGGCGCGCGCGCAGCGCCTCGGCCCGGGCGCGCAGCGCTTCGGGCGGCTGCGCGAGCATGCGGTAGAACGGGATGCGCGCGTCGCGCGCGGCCGGGTCGAGGTGCAGGCGCAGCGTCGCGCCCAGCGCCGCGATCGTGGCCGAGCCGACCCGCAGCGCGCGCAGCAGCGGGTTGGCGCGCAGGCGCCGGATCGCCGCGCTCCGCCCGACCACGATGCCGGCTTGCGGGCCGCCCAGCAGCTTGTCGGCCGAGAACGCGACCAGATCGATCCCGTCGGCGACCGCCTCCTGGACGGTGCGCTCGTGCGGCAAGCCGTAGGCGCGCAGGTCGGTCAGCGCGCCGCTGCCGAGGTCCTCGACCACCGGCACGCCGGCCCGCCGGCCCAGGCCGACGAGGGCCGCGCCGCCGACCTCGGCGGTGAAGCCCTCGATCCGGTAGTTCGAGGCGTGCGCGCGCAGCAGCAGCGCGGTGCGCGGCGAGAGCGCCCGGGCGTAGTCCTCCAGGCGCACCTTGTTGGTCGCGCCGACCTCGATCAGGGTCGCGCCGCTGCGGGCCAGCACGTCGGGCAGACGGAAGCCGCCGCCGATCTCGACGAGCTGGTTGCGCGCGACGATCACCTCGCGGGCGCCGCCGCCGGGCGCGCGGGCGAAGGTGTCGAGCACGAGCAGCACGGCGGCGGCGCAGTTGTTCACCACCAGCGCGTCCTCGGCGCCGGTCGCCGCGCGCAGCAGCGCGCCCAGGCGGTCGTAGCGCGAGCCGCGCGCGCCCGCGTCGAGGTCGTACTCCAGGTTGGAGGCGCCGGCGGTTGCGTCGGCGATCGCGGCGAGCGCCTCGGGCGCGAGCGGCGCGCGGCCGAGGTTGGTGTGCAGCAGGATGCCGGTCGCGTTGATCACGCCGACCAGCCCGCGCCGCCGCTCGGCCGCGCAGCGCGCCAGCACGCTCTCGACGACCGCCTCGGGAGGCGGGGTGGCCTCGGCCGCCCGGGCCGCGTCCAGCGCGGCGGCGGCGTGGCGCTTCACCGTGTGCGCCCCGAGAAGCACGACGAACCGCGCGATGCGCGGTTCGTCGAGGATCCGGTGAACCGCCGGGAGGCGGCTCAGGTCAGTCACTACGCGGCGGCGAGGTGCTTCTCGAGCATCGACGCGATCTCGCCCTCGCGGACGAATCCGACGATGCGGTCGACGGCCTTCCCGCCCTTGAACAGGATCAGCGTCGGAATGCCGGAGATGCCCAGCGAGCCCGCCAGCGACGGGTTCTCATCGGTGTTCAGCTTGACGAAGCCGACCCGGTGGCCGTACTTGTGGGCGAGCTTCTCGACGACGGGCGAGAGCATCTTGCACGGGCCGCACCACGGCGCCCAGAAATCGACCAGGACGGGCTTGTCTGACGCGAGGACCTCGGCCGAAAAGGTGCTCTGCGTGACGTCGGGGAGTGCGCTCATTTCAACTCCTCGGACCCACCGCCCGGAGCGACGGTTTCGCCCTACCCGGCCACGCTCTTGCGGGGCCGGCCGCCCTTGAGCCCGTTCGCCCGGGCGGCCGCCGCCTTCAGGGGCGTGCGCGCCGCGCCGCCCTTGCGGCCCAGCTCGCGCATCCACGAGCGCGTGCCGAAGACGCCGCCGAGCAGCCCAGGAACGTAGTGCGCGACATCGAGCTGCGGCCAGCGCAAGCCCGTGCCCGGCCCCACGATCTCGATCTCCGCCAGCGCTCCCGGCGAGGCCTCGGTCAGCCCTTCGAGCAGCGCGCGCGGGATCTGGAGCCGCACGCCGTTCGCGAAGCGCAGCGCGATGTCGTCGCGCAGGCGGTCGTACTCCGCCGACACGACGGCCGGCGCGGACGCCAGGCGGCCCCGCGCGATCGCGGCGTCGATCTCCGCGTCGGTGGTCGCGATTCTGGCCCGTGCGTCATTCGGCATGCATCTTCTCCCAGTGCGAAACGAGATCGTGGTAGCGCCGCGCGGCCGCTTGCAGCACCTTGCGGACTTCGGAGCGGGTGACCCAGCGGACCGCGTCGTCGCGGCGCGCCAGCCTCACCGTGCCGTCGAGGGCGAGGTCGACGATCACCTCGCCGCACCCGATGAAGCCGTGGACGTGCCTCGGCTCGTGATCTTGTGGATAGGCGATGAACCGCACCTCGCGCTCGATGAAACCACTCACCTCACTATACCCCAGCGCGTTTGGGTTTTCAAGCCCAAGCATGAAAAAAAAGAGCGCCGGCGCCTCGGCGGCCGGCACTCTTCCATCACGCGGGATGCGACGGGCGACTAGGGGCGGGACCGGTCAGACGACCGGCGGCTCCTCGCCCGTGATGTCGGCGACGCGCTTGGTCTGCACGCCGAGGTTCGCGATCGCGATCACCTCGTCGCCGTCGGCCAGGCGCTGCAAGCGCACGCCCTTGGTCGAGCGGCCCGCCCGGCGAATCTCCGAGACGCGGATGCGGATCACCTGATTGCCGCTCGTGATGAGCAGCAGCTCGTCCTCGGGCTTGACCAGGATCTGGTCGACGACGTGCCCGATCTCTTTCTCCTTGGCGAACGCCTTGACGCCCTTGCCGCCGCGCGAGGTGTGGCGGTAGTCCTCGATCGGGGTGCGCTTGCCGAACGCGTGCGAGGTGACGATGAGGACTTCTTTGCGCTCGTCCTCGACCACGTCCATCGCCACGACCTCGTCGCCGTCGGCGAGCGTGATCGCCTTGACGCCGCGCGCCGGGCGGCCCATCGGGCGCACGTCGGTCTCGTTGAAGTGGACCGCCATGCCGTCGTGCGTGGCGAGCAGCACGTCGCGGTTGCCGTCGCTCAAGTCGACCGCCAGCAGCTCGTCGCCTTCGTCGAGACCGATGGCGATCAGGCCGTTGCGGCGCACGTTCTCGAACTCGCCCAGCTTGGTCTTCTTGATCACCCCGCGGCGGGTGACCATCAGCAGGTACTCCTCGGTGTCGAACGTGCGCACCGGGAAGACCGCGGTGACCAGCTCGCCCGGCGGCAGCTGCAGCAGGTTGACCAGCGCCGTGCCGCGCGCCTGGCGCGTCGAGTCGGGGATCTCGTAGGCGCGCAGCCGGAACGCGCGGCCCTTGCTCGTGAAGAACAGGACGTGCTGGTGCGTCGTCGCGACGAAGAAGTTGCTGACGACGTCTTCTTTTTTGAGGTTCGCGATGCCGATGACGCCGCGCCCGCCGCGGTTCTGCGCGCGGAACGTGTCGACCGAGACGCGCTTGATGTAGCCGCCCACGGTCGCGGTGACGACGACCTCGGTGTCGGCGATGATGTCCTCGATGGACAGCTCGCCTTCCATGTGCTCGACCGGGGTCTTGCGCTTGTCGCCCAGGCGCTTCTTGAGGTCGGCCGTCTCGTCGCGCACGACCGCGAACATCAGCTCGTCGCTGTTGAGCAGCGTGGTCAGCTCGATGATGGTCTTGACCAGCTCGCCGTACTCGGACTGCAGCTTCTCGCGCTCCAGGCCGACCAGCGAGCGCAGGCGCATGTCGACGATCGCGGCGGCCTGCCGCTCGTCCAGGCTGAAGCCGTCGAAGCTGCGCGGCGCGACGCTGTCGTCTTCGAGGACGGCGCCGCTCGCGGCCATGCGCCGGAACGCGTCCGAGAGCACGAACGGCTCGGCGATCAGGCGCGCGCGCGCCGCCTCGACCGTGTCGCTGTCGCGGATGATCGCGATGACGCGGTCGATGTTGTCCAGCGCGACCAGGAAGCCGAGCAGCAGGTGGGCCCGGTCGCGGGCCTTGGTGCGGTCGTACTCGGAGCGGCGCCGGACGACTTCCTTGCGGTGGCCGATGAAGTAGCCCAGCATCTCGCGCAGCGAGAGCACGCGCGGCTCGAGCGGCGCGTTGGCGCCGGTGGTGTTCTCCATCCGGCCCGGGCGCGGCGACGGCACCAGGGCCAGCATGTTGAACGCGAAGCTGGACTGCAGCGGGGTCTGCTTGTAGAGCTGGTTGAGGACCACTTGCGGGGTCGCGCTGCGGTGCAGCTCGACCACGATCCGCATGCCCTTGCGGTTGGACTCGTTGTGGAGCGCGGTGATCCCGGTGATCCGCTTCTCCTGGTAGGCCTCGGTGATCGACTCGAGGATGCGGTTGACCGAGACCTGGAAGGGCACCTCACTGATGACGATCCGGAAGCGGCCCTTCTCCTCGACGATCTCGGCCTTGCCGCGCAGCGCGACCGAGCCGCGCCCGGTCTTGTAGGCCTGGCGGATCGCCTCGCGCCCGTGCAGCACGCCGCCGGTCGGGAAGTCGGGCCCGCTCACGATGTCGCACAGCTCGTTGTCGATCCGGCTGACGTCCGCTTCGGCCAGGCTGCCGTCGGTCAGGCGCGCGACCGGCACGCCGGCGTCGTCGATCAGGTAGCGGACGGCGTCGCAGATCTCGCCCAGGTTGTGGGGCGGGATGTTGGTCGCCATGCCGACCGCGATGCCCGAGCTGCCGTTGACCAGCAGCTGCGGCAGGCGCGCCGGGAGCACCACCGGCTCCTCGGTCTGGTTGTCGAAGTTCGGAACGAAGTCGACCGTCTCTTTGTCGATGTCGGCCAGCATGTCGAGCGCCGCGCGCGCCAGGCGCGCCTCGGTGTAGCGGTACGCGGCCGGCGGGTCGGGATCGATCGAGCCGAAGTTGCCGTGCCCGTCGACGAGCGGGTAGCGCAGGGTGAAGTCCTGCGCCATGCGCACCAGCGCGTCGTAGACCGACGAGTCGCCGTGCGGGTGGAAGCTCTTGAGCACCTCGCCGATGACGCCCGCGCACTTGCGGTGCTGCTTGGACGGGTCG
The DNA here is from genome assembly GCA_030150085.1 of Candidatus Elarobacter sp. Taxonomy (GTDB): domain Bacteria; phylum Vulcanimicrobiota; class Vulcanimicrobiia; order Vulcanimicrobiales; family Vulcanimicrobiaceae; genus Vulcanimicrobium. Next base: position 6,162 of record JASLGJ010000277.1, read on the forward strand.
AGGCCCATCTCGCGCATCGCGTAGAGGATGCGCCGCTGCACCGGCTTGAGGCCGTCGCGCACGTCCGGGAGCGCGCGCGAAGCGATGACGGACATGGCATAGGAGAGGTAGCTCTCCGACATCTCGTCTTCGACGCGGATGGTGGACATGCGGAGGTCGTCGTTCACGGGTTCCTTACTTTACGTCGGAGAGGTCGTCCCAAGGGACGTCAGCGCCGGGCGGCGCGGGCTCGCCCAAGCCCGCGGCGCGCTCGGCGAGCGCGGCGCGGAGCTCCTCGGCACGCCGGCGCAGGGCGCCGAGATGGCCTTCGTAGCGGGCGTCGAGGTCGGTCAGGTGGTCGGCCGTGGCCGGATCGCCGTTCACCGCCGCCGCGTGGGCGGGCGCGAAACAGGATCGCGCTGCTTGAACAGCGCGCCGACCAGGAATCCGACGATCCCGCCGACGATGGCCCCGACCAGCGCGATGATCAGCAGCTTGCTGCCCAAGCCGCCGCCCATCCGGCCCATCGAGAAGAAGCGCGCGGTGAGCACCAGGGCCTCGAACAGGGCGGCGACCACCGAGCACACCGCACCCGCGATGATCCCGACCAGGACGTCACTCATCCGCAGCAGCACCATGAGGGTATTCTGAGAACAGAGGAAGACGTCCTCGACGGGCGCCCCGCCTTCGACGCGTTCGCCGCCCGCTTCGCCGCCTCGCTCCGCCCGGGCGACGTGGTCGCCCTGCGCGGCCCGCTGGGAGCCGGCAAGACGGCCTTCGTGCGGGCCCTGGTGGCGGCGCTCCACGGCAGCGCCGAGGCCGTCTCCAGCCCGACCTTCGTGTTCCGCCAGCGCTACGAGGGCGCGCCGCCGGTCGAGCACCTCGACCTCTACCGGATCGAGGACCCCGCCGCCGAGCTGCCCGACCTGGCGCTCGATGAGGCCTTCGCGCCCGGCGTCCTGGCCCTGGTGGAGTGGCCCGAGCGCGCCCCCGGCTGGCTCCCGCCCGAGACGATCGAGGTCCGCATCGAGGGCGTCGGCGACGGCCCGCGCACGGTCCGGATCAGCCGCCCGTGAGGCGGCGGTGAGGATCCTCGCCCTGGACGCGGCGCTGGGCGGCTTCTCTGCCGCCTTGGACGACGGCGAAACGGTGCGGGTCGAGGCCACCGGGGCGCAGGACGCGCTCGAAGCCGGGCTGGGGCTGATCGAGCGCTTGCTGGCGGCGGCGGGGCTGCGCCTGGACGAGCTGGACCGGATCGCGGTCGGGGTCGGGCCGGGCTCGTTCACCGGGGTGCGGATCGCGGTCGCCTACGCCAAGTCGCTGGCCTACGGCAGCGGGGTCCCGCTGGTCGGCATCTCGTCCTACGACGCGCTCGAGCCCGCCGACCCGCCCCTGCCGCTGCTGACCGCGGTGCGCGGGCGCAAGGGCGTGATCTGCGCCCGCCTGCGGACCGTGGACGGCCCGCCGCGCACCGCCTGCGGCCCGACGGAGCAGGTCCTCGACCTTCTGGTGGGGCGCGAAACGGGCGAGATCGCCCTGGCCGGGAATACAGAGGAGGTGTCCTCGGAGATCGCGGAACGCGGCTGGACCGTGCGAGCGCTCCCACCCCGGGCGGACGTCGCCGCCCGCGCCATTGCCCAGCTCGCCCGCACCCGGCCGCCGAGCCCGACCCCGCACGCCCTCGCGCCCGACTACGGCGAAGCCCCCGCCGTCACGCAGGCCAAACGGTGAAGGCCGAGCTCACCCGACCGGAAGCCGAGTCGCCGCGCCGGATGGTGATCGACGCGATGGTCCAAGCCGACCTGCCGGCGGTGCTGCGCATCGAGGGGCTGTCGTTCAGCACCTCGTGGCCGCCCAACGCGTTCGCCAACGAGATCCGCGACAACAAGCTGGCCCACTACTTCGGGGGCCGGCTCGACGGCGAGATCGTCGCCTACGGCGGGATCTGGGTGATCCTCGAGGACTCGCACGTCACCACGATCGCGGTCCACCCGGCCTACCGCGGGCTCAAGCTGGGCGAGGAGATGCTGCTGCGCCTGCTCGACGAGGCCATCGCGCAGGGCGCGTCGTGGATCACGCTCGAGGTGCGCGAGTCCAACGACGTCGGCCAGAAGCTGTACCGCAAGTACGGCTTCACGACCGTCTCGACGCGGCGCGGCTACTACAGCGACAACGGCGAGAACGCGCTGGTGATGTGGGCCGGCAACCTCAAGGGCGAGCTGTACGCGGCGCGCCTGCGCGCGCTGCGCGGCGCGCTCGACGCCGAGATCGCGCGGCGCGCGTGACCGCCCCGGCCGCCGACGTCCTGCACCGCCCCGTCGCCGCGCTGGTGCGCGCGTACGGCGCGCCGGCCGCGGTCGCCAGCCGCGACGACGGCCAGCGCTTCGTCTTCGCCGACGGCCCGGCCAGCGTCACCGCGGTGGTCGACGACGAGGCGACGGTCCACGCGGTCGACCTCGCGCTGCCCGCCGGCACGCCGTACGCGCTCGCGCTCGACGACGGCAAGCCGCACCGCCTGACCTTCGGCGTCACGACCTCGCTGGGCGCGCGCGACGAGCTGGCCGCCGACGCGGAGAACGAAGGCCCGAATTTCCGCGTGTTCCGGCTCGGCGCGGGCTCGGACGCGGTGCTCGTGTTCGACCCGGCCACGAGCCTGCTGACCCGGATCGTGCTGGGCGACCGGGGCGCGCTGCTGCGCCTGGGCTATCTGGCCGACCCGCAGCCGGTGCAGCAGCGCTTTCCCTACGCCGCGCCCAAGCTGCGCCACACCGACGTGCCCGAGGGCAGCGGCGCCAAGGCCACCGTGCTGCGGCTCGACCTCGACCGGGGCGGGGTGGTGCGCAACGTCGCGGTCGTCGTGCCCAGCGGCGACGCGGCGTTCGACGACGAGCTCGTCAAGCGGCTGGGCGGCGACGCGTACGCGCCGGCGAAGCTGGGCGGGCGGGCGATCGGGGCCAGCGTCTACCGCGAGGTGCGCCATTAGCGGCACCGCGTTCGTGCGCGCCGCGCGCGCGGTGCGCGAGCACCTCGGCCAGCGCCACCGCTACGCCCACACCTTGCGCGTGGCGCGCCTGGCGGTCAAGCTCGCCCGCGCGCACGGCGTCGATGCGGACCGGGCCCGGCTCGCCGGGCTGCTGCACGACCTGGCCCGGCTGTGGTCCAACGAGCGGCTGCTGGAGGCCTGCGCCGAGCGCGGCCTGCCGGTCGACGCCTTCGAGCGCGCCAACCCGGTCGTGCTGCACGCCCGCCTGGGAGCGGAGATCGCGCGCGACACGTTCGGGGTGAGCGACGAAGGCGTGCTCTCGGCGATCCGCAAGCACACCGTCGCGGCCGCCGACATGAGCCCGCTCGACGCGATCGTGTACCTGGCCGACGGGCTGGAGCCGGGGCGCGACTTCAGCGGCCGGGCGGAGCTGGCCGCCCTGGCCCAGACCGACCTCGACGAAGCCATGCGGGCCGTCCTGGCCTCGTCCCTGACCTACCTGCGCGGGCGCGGCTTGAGCCCCGCCCCGCAAACGCTGGCCGCCGCACGTACCTATGGGCTCGATGCAGCCCGAGAGGAGAAACGCTCTGCCTGACCTCGATCTGGTCGCGCTCGTGCGCGACGCCGCGGAGGACAAGAAGGCCGAGGACATCGCCGTCCTCGACCTCGCCGGCCGCACCATCGTCGCCGACGCCTTCGTCGTCATGACGGGCCGCTCGACGATTCAGACCCGCTCGATCGCCGATGCGATCGTGGACGCCGCGGAGGCCCAGGGCTTGCGCCCGCGCTTGGAAGGCAACGCCGACGGAGGCTGGATCCTGATCGACCTGGGCCACGTCGTGGCCCACGTCTTCACGCCCGAGCAGCGCCAGTTCTACAACCTCGAGCGGCTCTGGGGCCGCGTCGCCGAGGCCCGGGCGGAACTGGGATGAGCCGCGGTCCCGCCGGCCGCGGCCCCGCTCGCCGCGGCGGCAACCGCCAGCTCGTGCGGACGCTGACGAAAGCGTTCGTCTGGGTCGTGCTGGCGATCTTCGTGCTGACCTCGGTCGGCGTCGTGCTGGCCATCCGCTGAGCGGCTCGGCCGGTTGGAACTTCCCCGCCGCGCCGGGGTACGTGAAGCCCGGAGGAACAGACACCTGATGAAACCGCTGGCGGCGCTCGCCGCCCTCACCGTCGCCTTCGCGACCACCCTCGCGCCCGCGTTCGCGCGCGACGGCTACGTGGTCGATGACGCGCACCTGCTCAAGCCCGAAACGGTCAGCACGCTCAACCAGCGGGTGAGCGACTTCCACGCTCAATCGGGCAAGGAAGTCGTGTTCGTGTCGACGCCGTCGCTGGACGGCCAGCCCGTTGCGACCGCGGCCGAACGGGCCTTCGCGCAAAACCAGGTCAACGGCGTGATGATCTTCGTCTCGAAGGCGGAACATCGCATCGAAGTCGTGCCTGATCGGGCCGCGAAGACGTTCTTTCCCTCCGGCAGCACCGACACGATTCGCCAGGCGATAGCCGCGCAGTACAAGACGGGCGACTTCGACGGCGGCACGCTCACCGGCGCGAACCTCGTCATCAACATGTATCGCAGCCACCTCGGCTCGCGGGTGCGCCAGCCGGCGTATCAGCAGCCGGTCGGCGCGTCCTCGAACGTCAGCCGCGGCAACGCGGGAGGGTCTTCCATGGGCTGGATCTGGTGGATCATCATCCTGGCCGTCATCTTCTTCGTCATCCGCGGCATTTTCCGCGCGATGACGGGGCCGCGCATGATGCCGCCCGGCTACGGCGGCGGCCCCGGCTACGGCGGCGGGTACGGTCCGGGTTACGGCGGCGGGGGGTACGGCGGCGGCGGGGGCGGCTTCTTCAGCGGCCTGCTGGGCGGCCTGGGCGGCGCCTTCCTGGGTAACGAGCTGTTTGGTAACCGGGGCGGCGGCTTCGGCGGCGGTAACCAGGCCGGCTTCGGCGGCGACGCCGGCGCGGGCGTGGACAATAGCGGCTTCCAGAATGATGCCGGCCAGGCCGACATGAGCAACGCCGGCGGGGGCGACTACGGCGGGGGCGACTCCGGCGGCGGCTGGGGCGGCGGTGGCGGCGGCGACTGGGGTGGCGGCGGAGGCGGCGACTTCGGCGGCGGCGGCGGCGGAGACTGGTAGAAAACGACGAGCGCCTGGGACGACCCGGGCGCTTCGCTTTTGCGGCGGCGGCGTGCGGT
>JASLGJ010000290.1 GCA_030150085.1 Candidatus Elarobacter sp.
CCTCCACCGCGATGCTCGCCCAGGCGAACCAGTCGCAGCAGGGCGTACTGAAGCTGCTCCAGTAAGCGAGCTTCCTCTGAAGCGTCGGCGCCGCCCCCAAGACGGGTGTCGGCGCCTCGGGGGCAAGGGAATCCCGGTCCGCGCGACAGCGCGGGCCGGGATTTCCCGTTTCGGGCGAGCGAAGCTAGCCCGAATGCCCCCGAGCGGCCGGCGACGCTCCAGCGCCGTCCGACGACGCGGCTTCGCAACCCACCCGCCTCAACCTGGCTCCCTACTGATCAAATTCGCTCCGCGTCGGGTCGCTGCCGTGGAGCTTGGCCCACAGCTCGCGCGTGCCGGCCTCCTGCGCGCGGTTCACATATTGCGAGGCGACCAGCCAGCCCTTGATCGGCCGCAGCGGCAGCAGGGTGCCGAGCGCCATGAACGGCACCGATGTCACGAGGTGCATCCACCAGGGCGGATCGAACGCGACCTGGATCCAGAGCACCACGAAGACGAGCGGCAGGCAGATGATGCACAGCGAGAAGAAGGCGGGGCCGTCGTCGGGCGCGGCGAAGCGATAGTCGAGCCCGCAATGCGGGCACCGATCCACCACCTTGAGCCATGAGCGGAACATGCGCCCGATGCCGCAGCGCGGGCACAGCCCCTTCCAGCCGCAGCGGATGATCCAGCGGAACTTCTCGCCGCTATCGGCAAAGCGCGGTTCGGGAGTATTGCTCGCCATGACGGCGAGATAGCGCGCGTGGTCGATCCTGCCAGCGGCGTGCGGCTGAATAGATTGCACGCGCGACGGCACGCGACGCAGGCGTCCGGCCGACCGCTGTCCTACAGCCGCGGCCATCGCCATCATCGTGCCACGGAGCGGTACGCCGGCGCTCCTTCTGCGGGTCGAATTGCCGTGGCGGCCGCGATCGGGCGGGACGGCAGACCGCGGCAACCAAATCGGGCTACGCGCCGATGTCCGCCGCGCAAGCGAGGCGAGAGCGCAAAGCGCCTCTCCTTAGCTTTTCCTTTCGCCGGGACAGCCACGGTCCCACGGCGGTTGAAAGGTCAGGACCTCAAGGCCTTCCGCAGCTTGGCATGCGCGCTTGCCTTGATCTGGCAGACGCGCGCGGCGCCGACGCCGAGCACCTCGCCGATCTCTTCCAGGTTCAGCTCCTCAATGTAATAGAGCTGCACCACCAGCGCCTCCCGCTCGGGCAGCGCCGCCACCGCCGCGGTCAGCCGCTCGCGCTGCTGCCCCTCGGCCAGGGCGTCAAAGGCGCTGGGCGCGTCGTCGGCGAACCAGGGCAGGTCGTCGGCGTAGGCGTCGTCGATCGGCTCGAAGCGGATCGCCTCGGCGGTGAGGTAGTCGGCGCGCAGCGTCGCGACGCTGACGCCAAGGGCTTGGGCGATCATGGCTTCTCCCGGGGCTTGGCCGGTGGATTGGGTGAGGCTGGCGACGACGCGCTGATAGTCGCGCCGGCGGCGCATCGCGCCGCGAGTGGAGGCGGCGTGGCGGCGCAGCTCGTCGATCATCGCGCCGCGGACGCGCGTTGTCAGATAGGCGCGGAACGCCGGGCCCTGCTCGCCCGTCGCCGCCGCCTCGACCAGCGCGACGAGGCCGACCTGGACGAGGTCCTCGACATCGATCGCGGTGCTCATCGCGCCATGGACGTGCCAGGCGAGCTTGCGGACCAGCGGCAGGTGCTCGCGCACCAGCGCGTCGGCGCCGCCGGCGGCTTTCTTATAGGCAAGCGCCGCGCTCATGCCGGCAGCGCTCCCGCCGCGCCGATCACAGCGACGACCTCAACCGCCTTTTCTTCCGGCACTTCGAAGAACGAGAGCACGGGCGTGTCGGGCAGCACGGTGCGGACCAACTTCCGAATAGCGACGCGCGCGGCCGGCTGGACGACCAGCGCGAAGGGCTTGGCCTCCGCGATCAGCGGCTGCGCGGCGCGCTGGAGCGCATCGACGATGCGGCGGCCGAGATCGGGCTCGATCACATGCCGGCGCTGCGTGTCGGCGCGCATCGCCTGGCCGAGCACCCCCTCCAGCTGCCCTTCCAGCGTCATCACGCGCAGCGGCTCGCGCACGCCGCACAGCTTCTGGATGATGAGCGCGCCGAGCTTGGGGCGGACCAGCTCGATCAGCTCGTCGGGGTCCTGCGTCCGCCCGGCATAGGCAGCGATCGCGGTGGCGATGCGGCGGAACTCCTTCAACGGGATGTTCTCCGCGAGCAGCCCCTTGAGCACCTGCGTCAGCGCGGCGAGCGGCAGCGGCGCGGGGGTGAGCGAGGCGACGAGCTGCCCCGCCTTGTCCTTGAGGCCGTCGAGCAGCGCCTGCACCTCGTCCGGTCCGAGCAGCTCGGCGGCGTTGGCGGAGAGCAGGTGGTTGAGGTGCGTCGCGATCACCGTGCCGGGATCGACGACGAGATAGCCCGCGCCGGTCGCCATGTCGGCGTCGGCCTTGGCGACCCAGGTCGCGTCGAGCCCGAAGGTCGGGTCCTTGGTCTTCTTGCCGCGGAGCGAGCCGACCGCCTGGCCGGTATCGAGCGCCAGCATCTCGTCGGGGCTGACCTGGTCCTCGCCGACGCAGACGCCGTTGATCATGACGCGGTACGCGAATGGCGCGAGGCCGATATCGTCGCGCACGCGCGCCTGCGGGACGACGAAGCCGAGCTCCTTGGAGAGCTGGCGGCGCACGCCGGTGATCCGCGCCATCAGCGGCGAGCCACGCTTCTCGTCGGCGAGCGGCACGAGGCCATAGCCGATGTCGATATTGACTTGGATTGCGTCGGTCACCTCGTCCCAACCGATCCGCGACGGATCGACCGGCTCGGCGGCGACGACCGGCTCGACCTTGGGCCGGCGCTCGATCTGGCGCAGCTTCCAGGCGGTCGCGCCGGCGATCGCGGCGGCGGGCAGGATCACGAGATGCGGCATGCCCGGCAGCAGCCCGAGCAGCGCGAGGATGCCCGCGACCGGCGTCCACGTCCGCGACGACCCGAACTGCGAGCCGATCTGCCCGGCCAGGTCCTTGTCCGACGATACGCGGGTGACGATCGCGGCGGCCGCAATCGAGAGCATCAGCGACGGTAGTTGCGCGACCAGCGCGTCGCCGATCGCGAGCAGGATGTAGCTGCGCGCCGCGTCGGCGATGCCCATGCCGTGCGACACGGGCCCCAGGATCAGGCCACCGATCACGTTGGCGGCGAGGATCAAGAGCGCCGCGACCGCGTCGCCCTTCACGAACTTGGACGAGCCGTCCATAGAGCCATAGAAGTCCGCCTCGGTCGCCACCTCGACGCGGCGCTTCTTGGCCTCGTCTGGCGTGATCAGGCCGGCGTTGAGGTCGGCGTCGATCGCCATCTGCTTGCCGGGCAGGGCATCGAGGGTGAAGCGCGCGGACACCTCGGAAACGCGGCCCGCGCCTTTGGTGACGACGATCAGGTTGATGATCATCAGGATCGCAAACACGAACAGGCCGACGACATAGTCGCCGCCGATCAGGAATGTCCCGAACGCCTCGATGACGTGGCCCGCCGCCCCCTGCCCCTCATGCCCATGCACCAGCACGACGCGCGTCGAGGCGACGTTGAGGCCGAGCCGGA
>JASLGJ010000297.1 GCA_030150085.1 Candidatus Elarobacter sp.
GCCCTGCGAGGCGACCACCGCGACGAGCTGCGCGCAGGCGTCGCGCCCGGCGCCGGCGAGGTGCGCCGCCAGCGACTCCAGCGCGAGCGGGCGCACCCCGGCCACCGGCGCGAGCGCGGGCAATTCGCCCGCCGGCACCACCCGCACCACGTCGTAGCGGATCTGCGCCGCGACGCGGGCCAGCGCGTCGGCCACCGGCGTGTCGCCCACCACGATCAGGCGCGGCAGCGGCAGGTGCGGCTCGACGTACACGTCCACCGCGCCTTCGGACGCGCAGCCCATCGCGACCACCACGCAGTCCTCGGCCGGCGTGCCGGGCCGCGCATCGCTGCCCGAAATTCGCCCTCTCGCGGCGGCGCCGGAATCCGCGCCGGCCGGGTCGGGACGGATCTGGACCAGCCGCGGCTGGCCGCTGCGCAGCGCGCGCAGGGCTTCGCGGCGGACGATGTCGCGCGAGCACGAGCCGCCCACGAAGCCGTCCATGGTGCCGTCGGCGAACACCAGCGCGCGGTCGCCCAGGTGCGAGCTGACCGGCGCGCGGCGCGCGACGACCGTCGCGACCGCGAAGCAGGCGCGCTCGCGCTCCAGCTCGGCCAGACGGGCGAAGAACGACACCGCGCGCGCCGCCCCCGCTACACCGCGGCCGCGCTCAGGCGCGTCTTGACGTTGGCGAAGGTGGTGCTGATGATGCGGTTGGCCTGCGCGTCGAGCACCCGCCCGCCGACCGTCGCGACCGGGCCGCGCATCGTGGCCTTGCCCTGCCAGTCCAGCACCGTCGCGTTCTCGCCGCTCGCGGCGACCTCGGCGCCAGCCAGCAAATCGACGACGCTGCCGAAGCCGCCCCCGCTGATCTTCATCCCCATGCGCGCGCCGTCCGGGCCCGGGTCGAGCGTGACGTGGAACTTGAACTTGCCGCGCACCGGGCCGACCGCGACCTGCACCACCGCGTCGAACGTCCGCCCGTCGACCACGTTGGAGCTGATGACGTCGGGCATGCACGACACGATCGCGGCCGGGTCGGTGATGAAGGCCCAGACGCGCTCCTTGGGGGCCGTGATCTCCTCGCGGCCCTCGTACGCGAGGTTCACGCGCCGGCCGCCTTGATCGCCGCCCACACCTTGGCGCGGGTGAGCGGCATGTCGACGTGCTCGATGCCCAGCGGCGCGAGCGCGTCCATCACCGCGTTGACGAAGGCCGCCGGCGAGCCGACGTTGGGGCTCTCGCCCACGCCCTTGGCGCCGATCGGGTGGTGCGGGCTGGGGGTGACGGTGTTGCCCGTCTCCCAGGCCGGCGTCTCGAGCGACGTCGGGATCAGGTACTCGGTGAAGTTGGGCTGCTGGTGGTTGCCGCTCGCGTCGTAGCTGATCTCCTGCATGAACGCGATCGCGAAGCCCTCGGTCAGCCCGCCGTGGATCTGGCCCTCGACCACCAGCGGGTTGATCACGGTGCCGCAGTCGTCCACCGCCAGGAAGCGCCGCACCTTGACGAACCCGGTCTCGCGGTCGACGTCGACGACGGCGACGTACGCGCCGTAGGGGAACGTCAGGTTGGGCGGGTCGTAGTAGTAGGTCGCTTCGAGGCCGGGCTCGCTGTCGGGCGCGGGGTTGGTGTAGGCGGCGAAGGCGCACTCCTGCATGGTCACGCTGCGCTCGGGAACGCCCTTGATCTTGAACTTGTAGTCGGCCCACTCGACGTCGGCCTCGTTCGCCTCGAGCAGGTGCGCGGCGATCTTGCGGGCCTTCTCGCGGATGCGCCGGCCGGCCATCGCGATCGCCGCGCCGGCGACCGGCGTGCTGCGGCTGGCGTAGGTGCCCAGACCGTAGGGCGCGGTGTCGGTGTCGCCCTCCTCGACCATGATGTTCTGCGGGTCCAGGCCGAGCTCTTCGGCCGCGATCTGGGCCCAGGTCGTCTCGTGCCCCTGGCCCTGCGACTTGGTGCCCGCGCGCAGGATCGCCGAGCCCGTCGGGTGGACGCGGATCTCGGCGCTGTCGAACATCTTGATGCCCATGATGTCGAAGTGCTTGCTCGGCCCCGCGCCGACCACTTCGGTGAAGGTCGAGATGCCGATGCCCATCAGCTCGCCGCGCGCGCGCTTCTCGGCTTGTTCCTTGCGCAGCTCGGCGTAGCCGATCGTGTCGAGCGCCTTGTTCAGCGTCGTCGCGTAGTCGCCGCTGTCGTAGACGTAGCCCAGCGGCGAGGGGTACGGGAACTGCTCCTTCTTGATGAAGTTCCTTTGCCGCAATTCCGCGGAGTCGAGGCCGATCTTGCTGGCGAGGATGTCCATCCCGCGCTCGATCGCGTACGACGCCTCGGTGACGCGGAACGAGCAGCGGTACGCGACCCCGCCCGGCGCCTTGTTCGTGAAGTACGCGTCGAGCTCGGTGAACGCGGTCGGGAAGTCGTACGCGCCGGTGACGATCCCGAACAGCCCGGCCGGATACTTCGTCGGATCGGCCGCGGCGTCGAACGCGCCGTGGTCGGCGACGGTCTTCACCTTGAGCGCGGTGACCTTGCCGTCTTTGGTCGCGCCGAGCTCGACGTCCATGTGGTAGTCGCGCGCGAAGCCGGTCGTGGTGAGGTTCTCGGTCCGCGTCTCGATCCACTTGACCGGGACGCCGAGGACGACCGACGCCGCGGCGGCGACGACGTAGCCGGCGTAGACCGGGACCTTGTTGCCGAAGCCGCCCCCGAT
>JASLGJ010000300.1 GCA_030150085.1 Candidatus Elarobacter sp.
GGTCGAGAACCGCCTGGGGATCGACGCGGTCGCGGCCGCCGCGCGGACCCGGCGCGCGGTGAACCGCACCATGGGCTTGGCGGTATTCGGGTCGCTGGCGCTCCTCGCGCTGGCGGTGTACTCCGACGGGCTGCGCGCGGCGTACGTGCTCGAGAAGCGCGTGTCGAGCGTGCTGCAGCGCGCCTTCGCGAGCAGCGCGCTGCCGGAGCTGCCGGCGCTGCGCTTCGCGGCGCGCACGCTGAGCGCCGGTCCCGACGCGCGCGCGGGCGGCGACTGGCACGATGCGTACGAGTTTCCCGGCGGCCGGGTGTTCTTCGCGATCGGGGACGTCGCCGGGCACGGGATCGACGCGGCCGTCGCCATGAGCCGGGCGCGCCAGTCGATGATCGCGGCCGCGCTCAGCGACGACGACCCGGCCTCGATCCTGAGCAAGGTCAACGCGGCGATCCTGCTGCAAGGCGGCGGCATGGCGACCGCGCTGTGCGGGTACCTCGACCCCGCGAACGGCACCGTGCGGTATGCCTGCGCGGGCCACCCGCCGCCGATCCTCGCCGCGGCGGGCACGGTGCGCATGCTGCCGTACGGCACGCTGCCGCTCGGCGTCATGGCGGATGCGGCCTACGAAACGCGAACCGCCGGCGCACCGGCCGGGGCTTTGCTGGTCCTCTACACCGACGGCGTGCTCGAGCACCGGCGCGACATCGTGGCGGGCGAAGCGGCCTTGCTGGAAGCCGTTCGCACCGTCACGGCATCCGGCTCCCCGACCCCGGCGGACGACATCCTGCGGCTGGTGCTCGCGCACGGCCCGGCGACCGACGACACCACGCTGCTGACCGTGCGGTTCGCGTGAGCGGCGTCCGCGCCGCCGCGCCGGCGTTCATCGGGTGGGGGTTCCGCAACGCGTGCCCGCCGCTTACAAGTCGTCGCTCTTCGCGAGCAGCGGCAACTGGCCGTACGGCACGTCCGGGTATTTCAGCCCGCTGCCGGTGTTGATCAGCAGCACCCGTTCGCCGGCGCGCAGCCAGCCGCGCTCGCGCAGCGCGACCGCCGCGGCCAGCGTCGCGCCGCCCTCGGGGCAGACGAACACGCCTTCCGCGCTCGACAGCTCGCGCTGGCGAGCCAGGATCGTCTCGTCGTCGACCGCGAGCGCGGTGCCGCCGGTGTCGCGCAGCGCGCGCAGCACCAGCGCGTCGCCGAGCAGCTTGGGCACCGTGATGCCGAAGGCGACCGTCCTCGCGTCGGGCCAGGGCTCGGCGTGGTCCGCCCCTTCGTCGAACGCTTTCACCACCGGGGCGCAGCCGGTGGACTGCACCGCGACCATGCGCGGCAGCGCCGCCCCGATCAGCCCCAGCGCGCGCAGCTCGCGCAGCGCCTTGTCGATCCCGATCAGGCCGACCCCGCCGCCGGTCGGGTACACGATCGCGTCGGGCACGCGCCAGCCGAGCTGCTCGGCCAGCTCGAAGCCCATCGTCTTCTTGCCCTCGATCCGGTAGGGCTCTTTGAGCGTCGAGGCGTCGAACCAGCCGGTGCGCGCGACCGCGCGCCCGACGATCGCGCCGGCGTCGCCGATCAACCCGTCGACCAGGCGCAGGTCGGCCCCGACCATCACCGTCTCGAGCCGGTTGATCGCGGGCGCGCTGCGCGGCTGCACGGCGTGCGCGCGCAGGCCGCCGCGCGCGGCGTACGCCGCCCAGGCGCCGCCCGCGTTGCCGTTGGTCGGCAGGGCGAACTCCGCGATGCCCAGCTCTTTCGCGCGCGACACGCCGACCGCCGCCCCGCGCGCCTTGAAGCTCGCCGTCGGCAGCAGCCCCTCGTCCTTGACGAACAGGTCGAGGCCGTAGCGCGCGCTCAGGCGCGGGAGCGGCAGGAGCGGCGTCATCGCCTCGCCCAGCGAGACGCGGTGGCGCGCATCGCGCAGCGGCAGCAGCTCCGCGTAGCGCCACAGGCTGGGCTCGCGCCCGCGCAGCGCCTGCGCGCTGAAGCTGCGCGCCGCGAGGCCCAGGTCGTAGCGCGCGAGCAGCGGCTTGCCGTCGCGGCAGAGCTGCTGCGGCACGTCGGCGTCGTAGCGCTCGCCGCAGGCCGAGCATTCGAGGTGGCTGAGGGCCGAAGGCATGGAGCCCGCTATTCACGCCGCCAGTTCAGCAGCACCTCGGCGTAGGCGGCGCTCGTCTCCAGCTCCGGCGAGTGGCCGGCGCCCTCGAATACGTGCCGCCGCGCGTCGTCGGGCAGCTGCGCCGCCAGCGCGAAGCGATCGGTCTCGCGGTGGCTGCGGTCGGCGGGACCCCAGCCCAGCAGCGCCGGCTGGTCCACCCGCACCGCTGCGGGCGCGGGTCCGGAGGCGCCGAACCAGCGCTGCCACAGCGAGCCCAGGCAGCAGAACGCGCCCTGCCGCAGCGCGTCGTGCAGGGCCGGCACGAGCTCCGCGGCGCGGCCCTTGCTCAGCGCGGCGCGGTACCACAGCAGGGCGATCCGCTCGGGCCGCAGCGCCATGGTGGCCTGGCCGACGAAGGGCCGCAGCAGGATGCGCTCGGGGTCGGCGGCGTGCGCCCAGCGGGCTTGCTCGTCCCAGCGCGCGGTCTGCCAGAGCATCAGCTTGCGCACGAGGTCGGGCCGGCGCGCGGCCAGGCGCAGCGCGAGGTGGCCCCAGATGCAGGGAAACGCGAGCAGGTACGGGCCTTCGCCCAGCGCGTCGAGCGCGTGCTCGAAGCACGCCGCGAAGTCGTCGAAGCCGAAGCCGAAGCCGCGCGCGGGCACGGAGAAGCCGAAGCCCGGCGGCTCGAGGCAGACCACGCGCGCGTGCGGCGCGAGCAGCGCCAGCAGGTCGTCGAAGTGCTCGACGACGCTGGGCGGATCGCACACCAGCGCGACGGTGAGCGCGCCCGGAGCGCGCTCGCCCGCCGCGCGCACGCGCACGGCCGCGCCGGGCACCGCGACGAAGCGCACGCCCGGGCGCGAGTAGGCCGGCGAGCCCGGGCGGGTGAGCTTCGTGCGCCCGGACAGCCGGAGGGTATCGACCCAGGCGGCGTTCATTCCGCCGGTTCTACGAGCTTGGTATGCGGTGACCTGTGGTCAGATGAAGTCCGGCGGTGCGCCGGAGCCTAGGGGTAGCTCTGCACGCAGCTGCCGGTGGCGTTGCTCCACAGCGGCTGGGTCGGGAAACCGCCCGCCGCGGGGTTGTCGATCAGGTTGATCCAGGCGCACTTGGCGGAGATCTCCTCGCCCGAGCTGTCGATCCAGCCGCTCGAGGCGTTGGGGTCGACCTCGACGTCGGCCTGCTGCGCGCCGGCGACGATGGTCACGCCGTCGAGCGTGCCGGGCGAGTTGACCGCGCCGGAGCCGCACGAGACACCGGCGTCGGGCATGTAGGGGAGGTTGGTCCAGGCGATGCTGGTGCCGCTGGCGGTGGTGGTGCTGTGGTAGGCGCAGTACTGCGTGCCGAAGCCCGACGGCGAGATGCCGTGCGGCATGGCGACGACGTAGCTGCCCGTG
>JASLGJ010000360.1 GCA_030150085.1 Candidatus Elarobacter sp.
TGTCGAGCACGGCGAGCTTGCTCACCGCCCCGGGATGGTCCAGCGCGAGCCGGTACGCGACCCGCCCGCCGCGGTCGTGGCCCGCCACGGCGAAGCGCGCGAAGCCGAGCTGCCGCATCAGCGCGAGCGCGTCGCGCGCCAAGGCGCGCTTGGAGTACGGCTCGTGGTCGGTCGTCGTCGGCGGCTTGGAGCTGTCGCCGTAGCCGCGCAGGTCGGGCGCCACGACGGTGAACTCCGCCGCCAGGCGCGGCGCGACCGCGTGCCACATGGCGTGCGTCTGCGGGTGCCCGTGCAGGAGCAGCAGCGGCGGCCCGCTCCCGCCGCGGCGGACCTGGATCGTCGCCTCGCCGGTGTCGATGCGCTCGAGCGCGAAGCCCGGGAAGAGCGCGCTCACCGCGCCGCCGCCGCCGTCACTCCGAGCCGACGTCCCAGACCAGGCCGAGGTCGCGCTTGGCGAAGGCCCGGAACGCGATCAGCGTCTCGGTCGAGACGATCCCCGGGCGCGAGGCGATCCGCTCGGTGACCAGGTCGCTGAGCTCCTCGTGCTCGCGCACCCGCACGATCACCACCAGGTCGAAGGGCCCGGCCACGCTGTAGCACTCGGTCACGCCCTCGATTCCGAGCAGCTCCTCGGCCAGCGCGCGCACGCGGCCGGGTTCGACGTTCATGAGGACGAGCGCGGTGATCACCGGGCCCGCCTACCGCGGCCCCGCCGCGCTCACCTCCGTGCCGGCCGGGCGGAGGTGAGGAAATCGCGCCCAGCGGGCATCAGCCGAGCATGGACAACGATACGACGGTCACCCACGTCAAAGAGACGACCATCGAGAAGAAGACGACCGTGGTCGAGGAGCCGGCCCCGCCGCCCGAGCACCACGGCGAGACGATCACGATCACCGAGACCTCGGGCTAGCGGGGCTCGCACCCGCCGCGGCGGCATGAGCCGCGCGCCCGAACGGGGCAAAGACGGCGGGTGATCGCTTTCGCGCGAACCTGCGCCGCCATCGCCGCGACCGCGAGCAAGCTCGACAAGATCGCGCTGGTCGCCGGCTACCTGCGCGGCCTGGACGACGGCGACCTCGCCCCGGCCGCGCGCTACTTCACCGGCAACCCGTTCCCGCAGGCCCAGGAGCGCAGCCTGGCCGTCGGCGGGCGGACGATCGTCGCCGCCGCGGCGCACGTCTGGGGCGTCGAGGACGCGGCGCTCTCGCTGGCCTACCGCGCGACGGGCGACCTCGGCGCGGCGCTCGGCCCGTTCGTGCGCCCCGCGCACGACCTCGGGCTGTTCCGCGAGACGCTCACCCCCGCCCGGCTGTACGCGCTGCTGAGCGAGATCGCGGACGCGAGCGGCAAGAACGCCCAGAAGCGCCGCCGGGTGCTGTGCGAGCGGGCGTTCTCGGCCTGCACCGACCCGCTCGAGGCGACCTACGTCATCAAGATCATGACCGGCGAGCTGCGCATCGGCCTGCGCGAAGGGCTGGTGGTCGACGCGGTGGCGGCGGCGTTCGAGCGCGACCCGCGCGCGGTGCGGCGCGCGGCCGCCGCCGCGGGCGACCTCGGCGCGGTGGCCCTGGCGGCCAAGCACGACGCGCTCGACCAGGTCGCGATCGCCTACCACGCGCCGGTCGCGTTCATGCTCGCCAGCCCCATCGCCTACGGCAGCGAGTACAAGGACCTCGCCAGCGCGACCTGGCTGGTCGAGGACAAGTACGACGGCATCCGCGCCCAGGCCCACGTCACGCCGAACCGGGTCTCGCTCTTCTCCCGCACCCTCAACGACGTCGCCGGATCGTACCCCGAGGTCGTCGCCGCGCTGCGCGCGCTGCCCGGCTCGTGCGCGCTCGACGGCGAGCTGGTCGCGCTGCGCGACGGCCGCGTGCTCCCGTTCCGCTACCTGCAGGCGCGCCTGCAGCGCAAGGACGTTTCCGAGGAACTACTGCGCGAGGTGCCGGTGCGCTACGTCGCCTTCGACATGCTGGCCCGCGACGAGATCTTCTTCCTCGACCGCCCGCTGGCCGAGCGCCGCGCCGCGCTGGCCGAGCTGCTCGGCACCTCCGCCGCATCCGGCGCGATCGAGCTCGCGCCGTGGACCGCGCTCGAAGCGGACGCCGCACCCGAGGCGGTGCACGAGCGGTTCGAGGACTCTCGCGCACGCGGGCACGAGGGGCTGCTGTTCAAGCGCACCGACTCGGTCTACGCGCCGGGCCGGCGCGGCAAGGCCTGGCTCAAGCTCAAGCGCGAGCTGGCCACGCTGGACTGCGTGGTGGTCGCGGTGGAGCGCGGCCACGGGCGGCGGGTGAACGTGCTCTCCGACTACACCTTCGCGGTGCGCGACACGCGCAGCGACAGGCCCCTGGACGGCGTTCCGCTGGTGGTGCTGGGCAAGGCCTACAGCGGCCTGACCGACGCCGAGATCGCCGCGATGACGGCGTGGTTCGAAGCGCACCGCCTGCCCCCGCGCGAAGCGCGCGCGGCCTACGAGCAGCTCGGCTTGAAGCGGCGCGAGATCGTGGTCGAGCCGCGCATCGTGGTCGAGATCGCCTTCGACATCATCCAGCGCAGCGAGCTGCACGCCGGCGGCTTCGCGCTGCGCTTCCCGCGCATCGTCCGCCTGCGCCCCGACAAGCTCCCCGAGGACGCCGACACCCTCGAACGCGTCGCCGAGGTCTACGCCGAGATGCTCGGCCGCGAAGGTCTGAGCAGCGAGCGCTGAAGCGCCGCGAACGGGGCCGGCTCGGCTGGCGTCGTACGTCGGCACATGCTCAAGGTGTCGCTCGCCGTGCTCTCGCTCGTTCTGGTGGGCTCGTCGCCAGCCGCCGCCGGCCAGGCGACGCGGGTAGCGGTCTCCAGCATTACGGACCCGGCCGGAAACCTTCGCCCGGGATACGCCGTGGCCG
>JASLGJ010000376.1 GCA_030150085.1 Candidatus Elarobacter sp.
CTCGCGTCTTGCGGCCGCTCGGGACGATGCCGCCGCGCACCTCGTCGAGCCGCGGGTTCTCGCCGAGCAGCTCGCGGGCGAAGCGGCTTTCGGCCAGCCAGCGGTCGAGCAGCGCGCGCAAGTTGCCGCCGCGCCGGGCGAGGAGCTTCTCGTCGACCGCGATGCCGGCGTTCGCGCGCCGCTCGTCGATCGGGAAGACCCAGCCGTAGCCCGGGCTCACGAGCCGGTCGTAGAACAGCCCGTACTCCGGCACCAGCGCGCGCGGCGCGTCGGTGTAGCCGCGCAGCGCGACCAGCCGCGAGCGGTACGGCGGAAACCCGAGCTTCGCCGCGAGACTCCCGGTCGCGCCCTCAGCCAGAATAGCGACGTCCGCCCGCAGCGACGACGACGACGAGAGGATAGCCTCGATCGCGTCGTCGCGTTCCACTAGCGACGTCACCGCGGTGGCGGGGAGGAACCGGGCGCCGGCCGCGATAGCGGCGTCGACCAGCAGCGCGTCGAAGGCATAACGCTCGATCGTCGTGCCCCAGGGCGTGGCCGCCGGCCAGCCGCCGCGGAACGCGGTCTCGCGCGGCGTCGAGATCCGCGCCTGCTCGAAGCGGACCGCGCCTTCGATCTCGACGCCGGCCGCGCGGCCGAGCTGCACCCCGAGCGGCGAGATGCCGTCGCCGCACGTCTTCGGCCGCGGCCACGCGCTGCGCTCGACGAGCCACACCTCGGCGCCGGCCTTGGCGAGCTCCAGCGCCGCGATCGCACCGCCCGGACCGGCCCCGACGACGACCGCGCGCACGGCATCGCGTCCCGTCACCGCCGCCTCAGCCTTCCGGCGTCCGGCGCGGGTCGACCAGCGCGGTCAGGACGTGATCGCGCCAGGCGCCATTGATGGAGAGGTAGTCGCGCGCGTAGCCTTCGGGCACGAAGCCGAGCCGGCGCAGCAGCTTCGCGCTGCGCTCGTTGACCGGCTGGTAGTTCGCCATGACGCGGTGCAGGCGCAGCTCGTCGAACGCGAACCGCACCACCGCGCCGACGGCCTCGAAGGCGATGCCCTTCCCCTCGTGCGCGGCGTCGACCGAGTACCCCAGGTGGCAAGCCTGGAACACGCCGCGCACGACGTTGCTCAAGTTCACGCTCGCGACGATGTCCCCGCCCTCTCGAATGCGGGCGAGGAAGCCGTAGCCGCGGTCGGCTCGCGCGTCGGCGCGGCGCTGCGCGAGCGCGGTGCGCCGCCGGGCGAGGTCGTACGCGAGCGCGGGATCGCGCCGCGGCTCCCACGGCGCGAGGTGCGCCGCGTTGCGGCGGTCGTACGCGATCAGATCGGCGGCATCGTCCGCATCCGCGAGGCGAATCGTCAGCCGCTCGGTCTCGAACACGTGCCGGGCCGCGGCCCGGTCCGCACCGCTGTCGTCGTCGTTCACGTGAGGCGACGCTTCGCTCGCGCCGGCGAGGCTACCGCGGTCGGCATGCGGTCCGGTCCTGCGCTCGCACCGGCCGGCTACGGCACGGACTTCGCGCGGGCGTGGACCGGGACCGAGCTCGTCGAGCCGAACATCCGGTCTCCGGCGTCGCCCAGGCCGGGGACGATGTAGCCGTGGTCGTTCAGGCGCTCGTCGAGGTGGGCGGTCACGATGCGCACCTCGGGGTGCTCGCGGGCCAGGGTGGCGATGCCTTCGGGAGCGGCGATGATGCACACGAACACCGGCGACTTCGCGCCGCGCTCGGCTAGCAGCGAGAGCGCGGCCGAGCCGGAGTGGCCGGTGGCGAGCATCGGGTCGAGCACGAACACCTCGCGCTCGCCCAGGTCGTCGGGGAGGTTGGCGTAGTACGGCACCGCGGCGAGCGTCTTGGGATCGCGGTAGAAGCCCAGGTGGGCCACCACCGCGTCGTCGACGACGGCCAGGAAGCCGGGCAGCAGTCCGAGCCCCGCGCGCAGGATCGGGGCCACCACCGGGCGGGTCGCGATCCGGCGCACCTTGGCCAGCGCGACCGGGGTCTGCATCTCGATCTCGGTCTGCGGCAGCCCGCGGGTGGCCTCGTAGGCCAGGAGCTGGCCGATCTCCTCGACCAGCCGGCGGAAGACCGGCGTGGCGGTGGAGGCGTCGCGGAGGCGGGCCAGGCGGTCCTGGACGGCGGGATGGTCGACGATCAGCGGCTGCGGCACGATGGGTGATGATCGTGCTGAGGCCTTAGCAACCCTGCTCTGGTTATGCGAAGCTAAGATTAATGAAGCCACGCCGCTGGTGTAGAGTAGCGTTCCAGCGAGTAAATGCGCTAGGAATTATGCCCGCCGGTCCCCGCCATGCGATAACTAAACTGCGGTCATCTTTTCGAAATGCCCTCCGGCCCTCTCCACAGCTGTCCGAACAATTTCAACCACCTCGTGAAGGAAGGCGCGAGCCTCGGGCTTCATTGCCGAGCTAATTGGTGGTGCCGTCCCTTCGAAAATACGCCGCACTTCATCCGCCCTGCGCGCGCTGGAACCAGTTCCAGAAAACGAGTACGCGTTTAACCAATGGGTTCGGCGGTGGTCCGAAAGCCGATCCTTTACGAGGATATGCAAGTCAGCAAACACG
>JASLGJ010000383.1 GCA_030150085.1 Candidatus Elarobacter sp.
TCGCGCGCCACCCGCCCGGCCAAGTCGGGGTGGGCGGCGATCAGGGCCACCTGCCGTTCCGCGGGCGCGGCCGCGACGGCGCCGGTCATGGCGGCGTGCAGCGCGGCCAGGTCGGCGAAGGGGCGCCGCTCCCAGGCCGCCTCGGCGATCCAGGGCGAGTGCTCAAAAGCGAATCCGACCGCGGCGACGAACGCGGCACGGTCCGCTGCGTTCAACGCGGCGATGCTCGTCATCGCGGAGACTCTTCCATTCGCACGCTGCTTCTCCGGCACGCCTCGCTGGTCGCCACGTTCGACGACGCCGGGCGCGAGATCGCCGACGGCGCCGTGCTGCTGCGCGGCAACGCGATCGAGGCGGTCGGCCCGACGTCCGAGCTGAGCGGGCGGGCCGACGAGGTGGTCGACGCGCGCGGCCTGGTGCTGCTGCCCGGGCTGGTCTGCACCCACCACCACTTCTACCAGACGCTGACCCGCAATCTGCCCGCCGCGCAGGACGCCGAGCTGTTCGACTGGCTGGTCGCGCACTACCCGGTCTGGGCCCGTCTGACGCCGGAGGCGGTGCGCGCGAGCACCGCGACCGCGGTCGCCGAGCTGCTGCTCTCGGGCTGCACCACGGCCGCCGACCACGGCTACATCTGGCCCAACGGCGCGCGCGTCGACGACCAGATCGCGGTCGCGCGCGAGCTGGGGCTGCGCTTCCACGCCGCGCGCGGCTCGATGTCGCTGGGGCGCTCGCGCGGCGGCTTGCCGCCCGACGAGGCGGTCGAGGACGAGGACGCGATCCTGCGCGACAGCGAGCGGGTGATCCGCGAACACCACGACCCGGCGCGCTTGGCGATGACGCGCGTGGTGCTCGCACCCTGCTCGCCGTTCTCCGTCACGCCCGAGCTGATGCGCGCCAGCGCCGAGCTGGCCCGCCGGCACGACGGCGTCCACCTGCACACCCACCTGTGCGAGACGGTCGACGAGGAGCGCTACTGCATCGAGCGCTACGGCGCGCGGCCGGTCGATTTCGCCGAGTCGCTGGGCTGGAGCGGGCCCGACGTGTGGTACGCGCACGCGATCCACATGGCGCCGGCGGAGTTCGCGCGCCTGGGCGCGGCGCGCACCGGCGTCGCGCACTGCCCGACCTCCAACATGCGGCTGGGCTCGGGGATCGCGCCGGTGCTGGCGCAGCGCGACGCCGGGATGCGGGTCGGGTTGGGCGTCGACGGCTCGGCCTCCAACGACGGCTCGCACATGCTCGACGAGGCGCGCCACGCCATGCTGCTGCAGCGCGTCGCGCACGGTGCCGCGGCCATGACGGCGCGCGAAGCGCTGCGCCTGGCGACGCGCGGCGGCGCGAGCGTGCTCGGCCGGGACGACATCGGCGCGCTCGCCCCCGGCATGGCCGCCGACCTGATCGGCGTGCGCGTGGACGGCCTGCCGACCGCGGGCGCGCTCCACGACCCGCTCGCCGCGCTGGTCTTCTGCCGCATCCCCAACGTCGACTTGAGCATCGTGAACGGGGAAGTCCGCGTCCGCGACGGCCGCCTCGTCGATGTGGATGTGCCGGCGCTGGTGGAGCGCCACGAGCGCGCGGCGCGCGCGCTGGTGAGCGGCTCGGGCTGAGCGACGGGACGCGGGCACGACGGCTCTTCCCCGCGCGAACGGGAAACGAGCAAGGTCCCGCTCTTTCTAAGCGTGAAAGCGGCCGACGTCTGCCGCACCGCGTACGGCTTTCGTGCGGGACGGAAGCACATCAGGAACCGGTCGATGAGGTGTTGTCGATGGCGTTGCAGCGCGGCATGTTCGTGGTCTCCCTCGCGGCTCTCGCGGCGCTGGCCGTGAACGCCGCGCTGCCGAGCCGGGCGGCGCCCAAGCCGGCCGCGGCGGCGGCGGTCGCCGGACCCGGCATCTGCACGCCGCACACCAACGGCAACCTCGTCGAGGACCCGCCGGTCGCGCCCAACCCGCACGACATCACGCTCTACGTGCTGACCGACGCGAACGGAACGCACTACTGCTACAAGCAGAACCCGGGCGACGTCTACCGCGAAGCGCCCATGATCGTGGTCCGCAACCACGACTACTTCAACTTCCGGCTCGTCAACTTGCTGCCGCATCCCGGGCCGCGCCCGTCGCCGTACCGCTTCCAGGGCAACTGTCCCGTGCTCCCGGTCGAAGTGCCGACGCCGCTGCCGCAGAGCCCCACCGGCGAGGATTTCAGCGCCTCGCCGCTGCCCACGCCGTTCCTGTCGTACTTGAACCGCCAGCGGTCCGTCGAGTCGCCGATGCCCAGCGGCATGCCGATGCCCGGCATGAACCCGGGCGACACCAACGTCCACACGCACGGGCTGGACACCGACCCGCTCGAGGACAACGTGTTCAAGTCGACCGTCGCGTCGAAAGACGGTAGCTGCCGATATCACATCGCGCTGTACCCGCACCAGCACGCGGGAACGTACTGGTACCACGCGCACCTCCACGGCATCGCCGAGAAGCAGGTCAGCGGCGGGCTCGCCGGCGCGCTGATCGTGCTGCCCGACGACCAGCCGCAGCCGCGCATCGGCCGCGTCCTGCTGGTCAAAGACCGCGTGAACGCGGGCGACACCTCCGAAGCCCGCGAGAAGCTCGCGCTGTTCGCCACCGCCGCGCGGCGGGTGCTCGCCGCGAACGGCGCCGCGCCGGCAACCGCGGTGCCCGCGGCGGCGCTGACCCCCGTGCCCAACGTCGATCCGGCCAATCCGCCGGCGTGGCACTCGCCGACCGGTCTCGGTCCCGCGAGCACCGACTGCTACGGCGCGACCCCGGCGCCCGGCGCGACGTTCCAGCCGATTCAGATCGACGGCGTGCGGATTCCCAACCCCGGCGAGAACCGGCCCGTGCCGGTCACCTATCAAGCCGTGGCGCACGAGCGCTACCGCATCATCGACGGGATGGCGGACGGGTACCTGAACGTCAAGCTGTTCGAGACGATCGGCGGCAAGCAGGTGCAGAAGAAGCTGGTCGTCCTCGCCCGCGACGGCGTCGACGTCGGCAAGAACGCGCTCGCGGTGTACCGCGACAAGGTGCTCGTCCCGCCCGCCGGCCGGCTCGACCTCGACGTCGCGCGCTCGGCGAACCCGCAGACGCTCGTCGCCGACGGCGACTTCTGCGGCGGCAACAACGGCGACTTCACCCCGCGCCGCGAGATCCTGCGCATCCTGCCGCCGCCGCTCGCCGCCGCGGGCGCGCGCGCCGCGACCGTCAACGCCTTGGCGAAGACTCCGGCCACGACGCCCACCATCGCAAGCCCGGGTCTGACGGATGCCGACAAGTTCCTCAAGCTCGCGCTCGCGACGCAAGCGCAGCAGCCGCACCGCACGATCACGTTCCAGCAGTACTGGACGACGGGCATGAGCGGCTTCTACGTCACCGAAACGTCGGGCAGCGACCCGATGCACCCGAAGGCCGATTTCACCGAGCGGCCGTTCTGGCTCGGTCCGCCCGCCGACTCGCACGGGTACGTGATGCCGACGATCCACGTCCACAAGAAGCAGATCGAGCACTGGACGCTGGTGAACGCGGCGACGCAGATCCACGCCTTCCACATCCACCAGCTCACCTTCGTCACCCTGAACAACCCGTTCGAGCCCGAGCAGTCGAAGGTGTTCGAGGACACCACGCCGCTGATTCCGGGGATGCCGTGCATCGTGCAGGGCGGCGCCTGCGTGCCGCGCTCGCCCGGCAGCACACAGGCGACGACGATGGTGCTGCCGTCGAGGACCGAGATCGAGATCGACTTCCGCAACGTGCCGTCGGGGACGTGGGTGTTCCACTGCCACATGCTGTTCCACGAGGACCACGGGATGATGGGCATCATCCAGGTCGACTGACGGCAGCGAGCGCGAGCCGGACACGGGCGGACGGATGGGACGTCCGTCCCCGTCCCCACCGTTATTGGGCCAAATGGCCTCAAGAGCCGGTAGGCCTTGGGGCAAGCCGCGTGGAGGCGGCGCGGCGTCGCGGCATACTGGTGGCACGCCCAGGATCGCGGGGGCGTGCCCAGCCCAGCCGAACGGAGTCAGGCCCATGAGCCAGGTCGCCAACGAGAAGCGCCGGTCGTACCGCGCCGACGTCCAGTTCCCCGTCACCTACGTGGTGGAGGGCCAGGGCGAAGCGCACGCCGCGCTGACCAGGAACGTCTCCGCGGGCGGGATGCGGATCGTGGGCGACGAGCCGCTGGCGCCGGGCAGCGGGATCGCGTTCGTGCGCTTTGCCCTGCCCAACGAGCTGGTGGGCGACGTGCGCTTCGAGCGCGAGGTCGAGCAGCGCACCCTGCGCGGCCGCGTGCGCAAGCGCCTGCGCGTGCCGCCCGCGCCGTTCGGCGAGATGACGCTCCCGGTCAAGCTGGTCAGCACCCAGCACGACAGCAAGTTCCGCAAGCCCGCCAGCGGCGTCGAGTTCGTCAACCTGTCCCCGGAGCTGCGCGAGGAGCTGCACCGCTTCGTCCACGTCCTGCAGCTCAACGAGCTGCGCCAGCGCGCCGACACCTGGCAGCGCTACCGCGACCTGAACCGCTACTGACCCGCGGCTGAACGAAGGCCGGGCCGAACTGGACCGAGCTGCCGCTTGACGTGGGAGCGGCGGCGTGAGACGGTGACGGCATGGACGTCATGACGGAAATCGATGTCGCTCGGCTGGCCGGTCTGACCCCGATCGCCGAGTCGGACCAGTTCGCCATCTACGCGGTGGGCGACCAGACCTATCTGCTGGTCCAGCGCCACGGCAGCACGCCCTGGACCGCGATGCGCGTCTCGGGCGACGGCCTGTTCCGCATCGCCTCGCTCTTCACCGACGCGACCCGCCACCTCTACCGCGACGTGGCCTCCCAGCTCTCGCCCAACTACCGCAAAGCGCAGTAGC
>JASLGJ010000390.1 GCA_030150085.1 Candidatus Elarobacter sp.
CTCGCGGTTGCGCTCGCTCATCGCGCCGTGCTCGCGGCGGGAGCGGACGGGCCGGCGCGGCTGAACGCGATCGGCTTCACCTCCGAGCCGGTGCGCACCGCCGGCGCGACCAGCTCGGTCAGCTCGAGCCCGACGTCGCCCGCGGCCTGGGTCGCCTGGTAGACGGTGTGGCCTTCCTGGCTGTAGAGATCCTTGTAGCCGATCCGCACGATCAGGTCGTAGGGCGCGAGCAGGGCCGCGTTCTGCGCCGCGCTCGGCGCGCCGTCGCGCTCGACGTCCAGGCCCTTCCACGGCTTGGCGAGCATGATGCCGCGCGCGTCGATCAGCAGCTTGCCCGAATGGCTGGCCTTGTTCATCACCCCGATCCGCAGGCGCGCGCTCGAGGTGAAGGGCACCGAGGCGGCCGGCGGAGCGTCGCTCTTGAGGCGGTAGTCCAAGTTGACGTCGACGTCGAGCGCGGGCCCGCTGCCTTCGTTCATGATCACGATCTGATAGCTCGGATACGGGTCGAGCGAGAGCGGCTTGACGTCGGCGACGACGAGCGGCAGCTGCGAAATGCGGTGGATGCGCTCGTTCTGCTCGTTGACCCGGCTGGCGGCCGCGAACAAGTTGTAGGTCAGGATCACCAGGAACAGCGTCAGGGTGACGCTCGCTGCTTGGAACACGTTGCCGATCCAGCTCAGCCAGAGCGCGGTGTCGCGCGTGGCGATGGCGCCCGCGGCCGCCAGCGCGCTCAGCCCGACCAGCACCAGGGCCAGCGCGTACCACCATGGTTTGGAGCGGTCGATCCGCTGCACTTCGGCAGGCAGGTAATCGACCGCGTCGAGTCCTGCCAATGCGGGCGCCTCGCTCGGAGCACGAGCAGACGAGCCGCCGGCCTCACACGGTGCGAGGCAGGTAGCCGCAATCCGCCGCGATGTGATCGATTTTCGCTGGCGATCTTATTCCACCGATGGCAGCAGAGTATGCCGCCGAACCAGTGGTGCGCGCTACGCGGGGCGCAGAGCGGCCCAGTTCGCCGCCGCTTGCTCCACCGTCAGGCGAGGGTCGGCATCGGCCTCGTAGCCGAACGTCGTGAAGGCGTCGGGGTGGCGCTCGCGGATCGCGTTGGCCAGCTCGGGCACGATCAGGCGCTTCCACAGGCCGGGCGAGCCTTGCCAGTAGTGGACCGGCACGGCGGCCCGCATCGCCGCCGGGCTGTGCACGCTCAGCACCGTGTCGACGTCGACCCGCTGGCCCACGTTCAGCGCCGCGCAGATGCGCCCGAACTCGGCGTGCGGCTCGTTCACCAGGCGCTCGTAGTGGACGTGCACGGCGGCCCGCGATGCCCAGGCCACGCTGACGTTGAAGAGCGTCGCGGCGCGCCAGCCCAGCGCGTAGCGCACGAAGGCGTCGCTGACCGGCGTCGCGCCGACCAGCGGCTCCTCGGTACCGCACTCGCCGTACAGCCAGCTCCGCGTTCCCTCCTCGTCGCGCTGGGCGTAGGAGAGGATCGAGAGCAGCACGTCCAGCGGGTGGCGCGCCATCACCATGATCCGAAAGCCGTGCTCGCGCAGGAAGCCCTCGAAGGCCAGCGTGCGGTGCCAGTGCATCGAGAGCGAGCAGTCCTCGGGCAGCAGCTCCCAGGGCACGTCGCCCGGGAAGTACGCGCTCAGGTTCGCGATCCCGGTCATGTAGGCGAACGCGGCGCGGAACCAGGTGTTGCCGGTCCGGGGCGTGCAGGCGAGAAACAGGCGTGTCACGGGCGATCGGTACTCCGTCTTTCAGAAGAGGCGTGTCTCGGCCAGGTCGAGGTCGTACTGGACCTTGCGGAAGATCTCGTCGGGAATGCGGCCGCGGTCGCGCAGCGTGCGGATCGCGCGCCGCTCGGCGCTCACCGCGGCCTTCTGCGCTTGATGGTCGAAGGCGCTCTCCGCGCTCTCGGCCGCGGCGCCGGGCTCGGCGTGGTGGCGCAGGTGGGTGATGCGGTTCTCGTACTCGTCGCGCAGGCGGGCCAGCACCTCGCGCTCGTCGGGCCCGTGCTCCTCGCGCTCGAGCCGCTCGATCGCGCCCAGCCCCGCCTCGAGCGCGGCGACGCGCACCTCGATCTCGCGCCGCTCGCCGTCGCCGTCGCCGTCGGGAGCGATGCGCAGCCAGCGCAGGAGCGGGATCAGCGAGAGCCCCTGGCCGACCAGGGTCGCGAAGATCACCACGAAGGTGACGAACACGATCGCGTCGCGCTGCGGGAAGCCCAGCGGCAGGGCCAGCGCGGCGGCGAGCGAGACGATCCCGCGCATCCCGCTCCAGCCGATCACCACCAGCCACGACAGGGGCGGGAGCGGATCGCGCCGGCGCAGCGCGGGCGAGAGCCGGCGCGGCACGATCGCGGTCGGGAAGATCCACAGCAGCCGCACCACGATCAGCACCGCGCTGATCGCCAGCGCGGCGGGCAGCAGCGCGAGCACGTGCGAGGTCGCCGCGATCGAGCGCAGCTGCAGGCCGATGGCCAGGAAGACGAACGCGTTGAGGACGTAGATCCACAGCGACCAGACGTTGATCCCGATCAGGCGCGACTCGGGCCCGAAGGCGACCGACGAGCGGCGCGAGACCGCGATTCCCGCCACCACCGTCGCCAGCACGCCCGACACGTGCAGGGCCTGGCCGCCCAGGTAGGCCGCGTACGGCGCGCCGATGATGATCAGGTTCTCGATCAGCGAGTCGGACAGCTCGCTCGCGCGCAGCCGGCCCGCGAGCAGCTCGACGCCCCAGGCCACCACGATCCCCAGCGCCACCCCACCCAGCGCGACCAGCACGAACGAGCCCGCCGCGCGGGGGAGCGAGAACGTGCCGGTCGTCACCGCGGCGACCGCGTAGGCGTAGATCACCAGCGCCGTCGCGTCGTTGACCAGCCCCTCGCCCTCGAGCACCGCCAGGATCCGGCGCGGGAGCGCGAAGCGCTCGAAGGTCGCGCCGGCCGCGACCGCGTCGGGCGGCGAGACGATCGCGCCCAGCACGAAGGCGGCCGGCCAGCTCAGCGCGGGCAGCATCCAGCGCGCCAGCGCGGCGGCCGCGACCGTGCTCGCCACCACCAGCCCGACCGCGAGGATCAGGATCGGGCGCAGGTTGGAGCGGAACAGGGCCCAGTCGGTGGCCCAGCCGCCGCTGAACAGCAGCGGCGGCAGGATCGCGAGGAAGATCCAGTCCGGCGCGATGCGCACCGGCGGCAGGCCGGGCACGAAGGCCAGCGCCGTGCCGGCCAGCACGAACACGATCGGGTACGGGAGCGCCAGCCGCTTGGCGACGATCGCGAAGGCGATCGCGGCGGCCAAGCCGAGGACGAGCAAGACCGGCTCGGTCACGCGGGGAGTCTGCGCCGGTGCGCGGACGGGTACCTGGAACGAATGAACCGCGACGAGCGCCTGAGCGGCCAGATCGACGAGACCATCGAGTCGGTGGCCGAGCTGGAGCGCCGGGCCCTGGCCGAGGCCTCGCTCCAGCAACGCGCGATCGAGCGCTTCACCCTGGCCGTCGGGCGCCCGCGCACGGTCGGGATCGTGCTCGGGGTGGTGGCGTTCTGGGTCGCGCTCAACGCGCTGCTCCCGCTCCTGGGCCGGCCCCCGCTCGACCCGCCGCCGTACTACTGGCTGCAGGGCCT
>JASLGJ010000394.1 GCA_030150085.1 Candidatus Elarobacter sp.
AGCGCCAGCGCCTCGGCCGGGGTGTAGGCGCGCCGCACCGAGAGCGGGGCGTCGAGGCGGGTCAGCCGGTTGCGCGAGGCGCGCGACCACAGCCAGGCCGCGCCGAAGGCCAGCGCCGAGCGGCGCAGGTCGCAGACCAGAGGCGTCAGGCGCGCCACCCGGCGCAGCTCGCGCAGCAGCGCGCGCGCCGCGGGCGGCTCGAAGTGGTGCAGCGCGAGCGTGCAGGTCACCACGTCGAAGGCCGCGTCGGCGAACGGCAGCGCCTCGCCCTCGGCGCGCACGAACGCCAACCCGGGCGGCGCACCGCTGGCTCGGCGCGCCAGAGCGAGCATCTGCGCGCTGCGGTCCACGCACGTCACGTGCAGTTCGACGCCGCGGCGGCGCCCGTCGCGCAGCAGCGCGAGCGGGACGTCGGCCAAGCCGCTGCCGACGTCGAGCACCCGCCGGGCCGCGCTCCGGCGCAGGGCGCGCAGGACGGGCGCCGTCCCCCCGAAGACGGCGTTGGCGAACGCGATGTCGCGCAGGTTCCCCTCGAGCTCGGCGAGGTCGTCGACCGGCTCGTCCATCAGCTCGCGCGCGATCAGCCGGCGCACGCGAGCATCACCTCATTGCTTGAAGTACGCCGCGTTGATCTCGATGAAGTTCTTCCACTTCTCGGGAACGTCGGAGTCGGCGTAGATGGCCTCGACCGGGCAGGCCGAGACGCAGGCCCCGCAGTCGATGCAGACCTCGGGGTCGATGAAGAGCTGGGTGTCGTCATCACCCCCGTGGATGCAGTCGACCGGGCACACGTCGACGCACGACTTGTCCTTGGTGCCGATGCAGGGTTCGGTGATGACGTAGGCCATAGCGAGGACAGGGGTTGCCCGAGGGCGGGCGAGGGTCCTACCGACAAAAGCAACAAACGCGCCCGCCGGTACGGCGGGCGCGTTTGCGGTGACGGGGTCCGAGCGGCTGTTAGTACGTCGCCCGGCGGCCGGTGATGGCGCGCAGGATGAACAGGAGGATGACCGCGCCCACGAAGGCGACGACGATGCTCCACAGGTTCAGCCCGGTGGCGCCGGTGTGGCCGAACGCGTTGAAGACGAACCCGCCGATGAAGGCGCCGATGATGCCGATGATGATGTCGCCCAGGATTCCGCCGGGCCCCTCACCGGGCACCACGTACTTCGCGAGGAAGCCCGCGATCAGACCTACGATGAGCCAGCTGATGATGTCCATGTGAACCGTGTACCCTCTTTCTGTCCCTCGGGTGAGCGGCCGCTGCGTTGGCGTCGCCGCTGGTGCCCACGAATCCTTCCCGGGAACTTTTTCTTTGAAACGGCGGACAGCCCGCTTGGCCCATTCGTTCCCCGAATATGAGAGTCATCACGCTGGCCGCCGCCCTTCTGACCCTCCTCGCCGGCACGCTGCCGGCCGCCGCGGCGGCACCCGGTGACCCCGCCCCGCCGGCGCTGGCGGTCAGCGGGCAAGGCTCGGTCGAGCGCGCGCCCGACCGCGTGACGGTCGCGCTGGGGATCGTGACCAACGACGACAGCGCCGCCCGCGCGACCTCGGCCAACAACGCGGTCTACGATGCGCTGCGGGCCAAGCTGGCCGCGCTCGGGCTCGCCGGCACGGCGCTGCGCACGACCTCCTACAACGTCGCGTTCAACCCGCGCCCGCCCCGGCCCGACACGAGCTTCCCGCAGCGCTACGGGTACGTCGTGACACGCGAGGTGAGCGTCGCCGACGAGCGCACCGACCGGGCCGGCGCGCTGATTGACGCCGCCGTCGCGGCCGGGGCGAGCAACGTCAACGGGGTGAGCTTCGGGCTGCGCGACGAGCGCGGCGCGTACCGCGCGGCGCTGGCGGCCGCGGTCGCCGACGCGCAGGAGCAAGCCCGCGCGCTGGCCGCCGCCGCGCACCTGCGCCTGGGCCGCATCCTGGAGATCGCGCCCGCCGGCGGCGCCGTCCAGCCGCCCCGCCCCTACGCCCTGGCGCGCGGGGTGGCCGCCGCGGCCGTGCCGACCGAGATCCAGTCCAGCGACCTCACCGTGCGGGCGAGCGTGAGCGTGACCTACGCCATCGAGCCGTAGCGGATTCAGCCGCAGCGGAGCTTCGCGTTCGGCCTGCGGCCGAGCCGCCCAAACGAAACCGCGCCCCTTCGGGCGGGTAGGTGAGGAGAGATGACCGCCACCTGCGAGGTCTGCCGCGCGAAGCCCGCGACCGTGCATGA
Organism: Candidatus Elarobacter sp.; assembly: GCA_030150085.1. Taxonomy (GTDB): domain Bacteria; phylum Vulcanimicrobiota; class Vulcanimicrobiia; order Vulcanimicrobiales; family Vulcanimicrobiaceae; genus Vulcanimicrobium. The sequence continues at coordinate 2,219 of JASLGJ010000394.1, forward strand.
CTATGCCCTGCGCGCCGGCCGCTGGACCGCCGCCGAAGTCTGCGAGGACTGCGCCCGCAAGCGCAGGCGGGCGCCCTTCGCGATCCTCGGCGCGGCCGCGGCCGCCGCGGCCCTGGTCGGCGGCGCCGCGGTCGCGTTCGACGCGGCCAGCCGGCGCCAGCAGAACCAGAGCCCGGAGGGACCGCCGCGCGAGCAGCCGCTCCAGCCCCAGCAGACGCTGAGCGACCTGGGCCGGGCGCTGCGCGGCAACCTGACCAACTCGACCCTCGCCCAGTACTCGCGCGACCTCACCGACGCCGCGCGCCGCAACGAGCTCGACCCGGTGATCGGGCGCGACGAGGAGGTCGAGCGGGTCGTCTCGATCCTGGCCCGGCGCAGCAAGAACAACCCGGTCCTGATCGGCGAGCCGGGCGTCGGCAAGACCGCGATCGTCGAGGGCCTGGCGCAGCGCATCGCGCGCGGCAGCGTGCCGCAGGCGCTGCGCGACAAGCGCGTGCTGGCCCTCTCGCTCGGCCCGCTGGTGGCCGGGACGAAGTACCGCGGCGAGTTCGAAGGCCGCGTGAAGCGCATGCTCGACGAGGTCAAGCGGGCCGGGCGCGACATCATCCTGTTCATCGACGAGCTGCACACCCTGGTCGGCGCGGGCGCGGCGGAAGGCTCGCTCGACCTCTCCTCGATGATCAAGCCCGAATTGGCGCGCGGCGAGCTGCAGTGCGTCGGCGCGACGACCTTCGACGAGTACCGCAAGTACATCGAGTCCGACGCCGCGCTCGAGCGCCGCTTCCAGCCGGTGCAGGTCGACGAGCCGACGATCGAGCAGACGGTCGCGATCCTGCGCGGGCTGCGGCCCAAGTACGCCGCCCACCACGGCGTGACGATCGACGACGACGCGCTCGAAGCCGCGGCCACGCTGGCCGCGCGCTACATCGCCGACCGCTACCTGCCCGACAAGGCGATCGACGTCGTCGACGAGGCCGCGGCGACCGCCGCGATGCGCAACGAGAAACGGGTCGACGTGGAGCGCGTCGCCGCGGTCGTGTCGCGCTGGACCGGCATCCCGCAAGGCACGATCACCGACGCGCAGCGGGCCGGCCTGCTCGCGCTGGAGTCGCAGCTCGAGGCGCGCGTGGTCGGCCAGGAGCCGGCGGTGCGGGCGGTCAGCGAGGCGATCCGCCGCGCCCGCGCCGGCCTCAAGGACCCGCGCAAACCGGTCGGCGGCTTTTTGTTCATCGGTCCCAGCGGGGTGGGCAAGACCGAGCTCGCGCGCGCGCTCGCCCACGCCCTGTTCGGCACCGACGACGCCCTGATCCGGCTCGACCTCTCGGAGTACACCGAGGCCCACACGATCTCGCGCCTGATCGGCGCGCCGCCCGGCTACCAGGGCCACGACGAGCCGGGCCAGCTGACCGAGCCGATGCGCCGCCGGCCGTACTCGGTCGTGCTGTTCGACGAGATCGAGAAGGCGCACCCCGACGTCGCCGCGATCCTGCTGCAGATCCTCGACGACGGCCGGGTGACCGACGCCAAGGGCCGCACGATCGACTTCCGCCACGCGATCCTCGTGCTGACGTCCAACCTCGACCGCGAGGAGCTGGAGTCGACCCTGCGCTCCGAGCTGCTCGACCGCATCGACGAGGTGGTGGAGTTCTCGGCGCTGGGCCGCACGCAGATCGAGCGCATCGTCGAGCTGCAGATCGCCTTGCTCGCCGAGCGCATGGGGACCCACACCATGCGCCTGGACCTGAGCGACCACGCCCGGCGCTTCCTCGCCAGCGAGAGCATCGCGCAGGGCAGCGGGGCGCGTTTCGTCGCGCGCACGATCGCGCGCCACGTCACGACCCCGCTCTCCGAGGCGATTCTGAGAGGGCGCTTGGAGAGCGGCCACACCGCGCGGGTAGACTATGACGGCAACGCGATCACCGTGGAGGCCGCATGACCAGCCCCGAGTCCCCCGGATGACGAACCGACCCGACCGCAGCGCGCCGGCACGGGTGCGCGCCGCCGCGGCGCTGCGCCGCAGCGAAGCCCCCCGGCACAGCCTGCTCGCGCTGATCGCCGCCTTCGTTCTGGCCCTCGCGCTCGCCCTGGCGCTGGGCGCGGACGCCTCGGCCCAAGTGACCGGCCCGCTGCCCAATCCGCCCCAGCCGGGCGCGAACCAGACCTCGAACCTGATCTTCGACGCGATGATGGCCGTCGCGCGCGCCGCCGCGACCAACCCTCAAGGCGCACAGTCGGCCGCCATGTCGTACACCCAAGCGGTGAACAGCTACAACATGGGCGACGTCAACCGCGCCCGCACGGCGGCGATCCAGGCCCTGATGAGCGCCAACCAGCCCCAGCACCCGACCGCGATCGCGACGATCCAGCCCTTCACCCCGACCACCGCGTACCAGAGCAACCCGTTCCCGCTCGCCGGCGGCAGCGTCGCGCAGGTCGACGCCGACGCCTTCGTCGCCCAAGCGCGCGGCGCCGTGCAAGCCTGCGTCGCGACCCGCGCCCCGACGACCGCGCTCGCCCAGCAGCGCCTCGCCGCCGCCGAGCGCGAGGACAAAGCGGGACGCTACCAAGACGTGCGCGTCGACGCGAAAGCCGCGGTCGACCTGTGCGCGGCAGCCCGCGCGGCGACCCGCTAGCTCTTCGGCATCGACATGCCGGGCGCCATCGGGTGCGCCATCGACGGCGTACCGTCGGCGTCGGCGCGCTCGACCGCCCAGACCTTGGCCGGGTCGCGCTCGTTGGGCCAGACGTGGACCATCCAGCCGAAGATCTGCGGCACCCAGCGCCCGTGCGCGGCCTCGCAGGCGGACTGCGCCGTGATGGTGCCGGCCAGCCCGAAGCGCGGGTCGCCGCGCAGGCCGGGCGGCGCGAAGCAGTAGTCGACGTGGCGGTGCCAGCGCGCGACGCTCAGCGGCACCAGCGCGTCCAGCCGGTCCGGCGTGAACGACGCGCCCGCGGTGTACATCACGCCGACCAGCGCGAGGTCGGCGCCGTGCCGCTCGAAGATCAGCGAGGTCGGGTGATCCGGGTCGAGCTGGCCGCCCCACTGCTCGCGCGCGAACTGGGCGCTGGTGTAGTGCTCGATCGGCAGCGGCACGCCGGGGAGGAACTTCGCGAAGCCGGCCCGCTCGGCGGCGGCGACATCGGGATAGCGCGCCATCGCGCGCTTCGC
>JASLGJ010000224.1 GCA_030150085.1 Candidatus Elarobacter sp.
GCACCCGCTCGACCAGCCAGCGCAGCGAGGCGTTGGTGAGCGTCGAGCCGGAGGCGGCGACAGCCAGGGCCTGCACTTCGGCGCGCGCGATCTTGACGTTGCCGCCCGGGACGAGCATCGCGTCGCTGTGCTGCAGCTCGCGCACCGTGGCGACCGCGAAGAGCACCGGCAGCACGCAGAACAGCCGGATGCGCAGCGCCGCGGTGGGGAGCGCCTCGATGTAGCGCAGGGCCCGCTCGAGGTCGGTCTGGGCGAGCGCCAGCAGCGGCTCCAGCGCGTCGCGGCTGGCTTCGCGCCGCTCGCCGCGCAGGAGCGCTTCGTGGCTGCTGCCGGCCGCGGCCAGCAGGTCGGCCGGGACGTAGACCGCGTTCTCGCGCTCGGCGTCCCAGGCCACGTCCTTGAGGATGTTGATCGTCTGCAGGGCCTCGCCGAAGGCCTCGCAGTCGGTCTCGAGGCGGGCGAACGTGCGCGGCCCGACCAGGCCGGAGTGGACCTGCCACAGCTCGCTGAGCAGATGCCCGACCGTACCCGCGACGTAGTAGCAGTACGCGCGGAACTCGGCCAGCGAGGCGATCCGGATCCCGTCGCGGTGGCGCAGCACGAAGCGCCGCATGCCGCCCACCATCTCGCGCACCCAGCGCCGCAGGACCGCGCGCGAGCGCGCGTCGAGCAGGCGGTACATGGCGAAGACGCTGGCGCTGAGCGCGACCAGCTCGCGGTAGTCGTCGTTCGCGCTCAGCTCGGCCGCGCAGGCGCCGAACGCGTCGCTCGCGCGCTCGTCGTCGAAGCCGGCCAAGAAGGCGTCGAACAGCTCGGCCTTGCGCTCGGGCGCGAGGCTCAGGTCGTCCTCGACCGTGTCGGCGATGCGGCACAGCAGGTAGCCCAGCCGCACCGGCGCTTCGAGGCGCGCGGGCAGCAGCTTGATGCCCAGCGCGAACGTCCGTGAGACGCGCGGCAGAATGAGCCGGGACGCGCGGTCCGCGTCGCTCGCGCTGACGACTCGATCGACCACCGCACGGCACTTCCGAACGCCGCGAGCGCGGCCCTTGTCGTGCGGTGCGATGAGAGCAGGCGAGCGAGCGCGCAGCAACGCGCGCGCGAGCGGTGATTCTAACGTGCGTCTAACGCAACGCTTCGCGGCGCGCGGCGAACGCGGCGTAACGGCCCAGCGCGGCGAGCGGGAAGTGCAGCCGGTACTGGTGGTAGTTCAAATAGAAGTGGACGGGGAAGCCGGTGCCGGTGAACTCGGGCTCGTCCCAGCTGCCGTCGGCGCGCTGGGTGCGCAGCAAGAACGCGACGCCGCGTTCGAGCGCCGGGACGAACGCGTCCGCGACGGCCGGCAGGCGCTCCGCGCACGCCAGCAGGCCGATCAGCGCCCAGGCGGTTTGGCTGGCGGTGCTCGGACCCGTACCGCGCAGGGCCGGATCGCGGTAGCTGGCGGTCGTCTCGCCCCAGCCGCCGTCGGCGTTCTGCACGCTGCGCAGCCAGACCGCGCCGCGCACGACCGCTTCGTCGACGCGCCGCTCGCCGGGTTCCGTCGGTCCCAGCGCGGTCAGCGCGCCGCTCGTGCCGTAGACGTAGTTCACCCCCCAGCGCCCGAACCAGGCCCCGTCGCGCTCTTGCTCGGCGAGCAGAAAGGCGAGCCCACGCGAGCGCCGCTTCGCATCGAAGCCGCGCGGTCCGCAGCGGGCGACCATCTCGAGCACGCGCGCGGTCACGTCGGCGGTGCTGGGGTCGATCATCGCCCCGAGATCGCCGTAGGGCACGCGGTTCAGCCACGCCTTGTCGTTGTCGACGTCGAACGCCGCCCAGCCGCCGGTCCGGCACTGCATGCTCGCGATCCAGTCCGCGGCGCGCGCCAGCGCGGCCGCCACCCGGCCCGGCTCGGGGTGCTCGACCGCGGCCAGCGCCAGCGCCACCACCGCGGTGTCGTCGACGTCGGGATACCAGCTGTTCTGGAACTCGAAGGCCCAGCCGCCCGGCGCGCCGGTACGGTTCTTCACCGCCCAGTCGCCGTAGCGCGCGACGATCTGCTGCTCGAGCAGCCAGTCCGCCGCGCGCACCAGGCGCGGGTCGTCGCGCCGCACCCCGGCGTCGGCCAGCGCGCGCACCGCGAGGCCCGTGTCCCAGACCGGCGAGATGCAGGGCTGCACGCGGTACGCCCCGTCCGCGCTGATGGTGAAGCCGTCGATGGCCGCGAAGCCGCGCGCCACGACCGGGTCGTCGCGCTCGTAGCCGAGCGCGCGCAGGGCCAGCAGGGCGTTGAGCATGGCCGGAATGATCCCGCCCCAGTCGCCGCTCGGTTCTTGGCGCTCGACCGTCCAGCGCTCCGCGCGGCGCAGCCCGGCGGCGCGAAACGGCACCGCGCCGGTCCGCTCGCCCCACTTCAGCAGCGCGTCGAGCCCGCCGAAGAAGCGCTCCATGGCGCCGCCGGCGGGCGGCGCGAAGCGCGCGTTCGCCCGCCCTTCGGCGTACAGCTCGTCGAGGTCGAGCGGCGGCCCGTAGACCGGCTTGCGGTCGAACACCAGGATCAGCGGCACCGTGCTGCCGCGCGCCCAGCTCGACAGATCGTAGATCGACAGCGGTCCGTCGGGCGGCAACAGCATCAGCCACGGCGGCAGCGACGGCAAGCCGGCCCATTCGTACGCGCCGACGAGCGCGAGGTGCAGCTTGGTGAAGATGCGCGCGCGGGTGATCCCGCCGCGCGCCAGCACGAAGGCGCGCGCCCGCTGCAGCGCCTCGTCGCGCGGATCGACGCCGAGCAGGCGCAGCGCCATGTACGCTTCGATCGTGACGCTCAGCTCGCCGCCGTCGCCGTAGGCCAGCTCCCAACCGCCGTGGTCGCGCTGCTGCGCGCGAAAGTAGCGCTCGGCGGCGGCGCGCGGGAC
>JASLGJ010000478.1 GCA_030150085.1 Candidatus Elarobacter sp.
GCGGTCGGCGGCGATCAGCCGGCCGCGCACGGCGAGCGGGCCGCGGGCGCGCGCGACGCGCAGCGCCACGGCGGTCGCGTCGGCGCCCGGCGGCATCGCCAGGGTCACCTCCAGCAGCGCGTCGCCCAGGGCGTAGGTCCATGTCGGCAGGCCGTCCTCGAGCGCGAACGCCTGCACCAGCTTCCAGCCCTCGGGCGCGACGGCGCCGGAGCGCCAGCGGTTCGTCGCCAGGGCGTAGGAGCGGCCGTCGTAGCGCACGTCGAGGTCGAGCCGGGCGACCACCAGCCGGCGCCCGACCGGCGGGTCGAGCGCGGCCACCAGCAGGCCGTGGTAGCGCCGGGTGAGCGTGCCCGCGACGGTGCCCATCGCGTAACCGCCGCGGCCGTTGGTCAGCAGCCACTCCCGCGCCTCGGCCGCGGCGAAGTCCCCGCACAGCGCGCGCCCGTACCTCACCACGCCGGCCTCTGCTCCGCGCTGCGAGAGGAAACCTCGGCCCGGGTCGGCGAGGAGCGGGGATGGACCGCAATCCCGAGCGCGCGCGGGTCGAGGCGGCGGCCGCGCACGCCGAGCACTGGCGGCGCTGGGGGCCGTACCTGAGCGACCGCCAGTGGGGCACCGTGCGCGAGGACTACAGCGCCGACGGCACGGCCTGGGACTACTTTCCGTTCGAGCAGGCCCGCTTGCGGTCGTACCGCTGGGGCGAGGACGGCATCCTCGGCCTCTCCGACAACCACCAGCGGCTGTGCTTCGCGCCCGCGCTGTGGAACGAGCGCGACGAGATCCTCAAGGAGCGGCTGTACGGGCTGGGCGGCCCTCAGGGCAACCACGGCGAGGACGTCAAGGAGTACTGGTGGCACCTCGACGCCGTTCCCTCGCACGCCTACCTCAAGGGCCTGTACCGCTACCCGCAGCGGGCCTTTCCGTACGCGCAGCTGCGCGCGGAGAACGCGCGCCGCGGCCGGGACGCGCGCGAGTACGAGCTGGTCGACACCGGCATCTTCGCCGGCGACGCCTACTTCGACGTGGTGGTGGAGTACGCCAAGCGCGACGTCGACGACGTGCTGATCCGGCTCACCGTCACCAACCGCGGCGGCGCGAGCGCGCCGCTGCGCCTGCTGCCGCAGTTCTGGTTTCGCAACGAGTGGTCGTGGCGCGCGGGCGTGCCGCGCCCGGCGCTGCGCGAGACGGCGCCCGGCAGCGGCGTGCTGCTGGCCGAGCACGCCACCCTGGGCCCGCGCTGGGACTTCGCCGACGGCGGGGCGAGCGAGCTCCTCTTCAGCGAGAACGAGACCGACTACGAGCGCGCCTTCGGGGTCCGCTCGCCCACGCCGTACGTCAAGAGCGGGATCGACCGCGCGGTGCGCGGCGAGGACCGCGACGGCATCAACCCCGGCCGAAGCGGGACCAAGGCCGCGCTGCACTACCGCTGGACGCTCGAGGCGGGCGAGACGCGCACGGTGCGCCTGCGGCTGGCCGACGACCCGAACTGCGGCGGGATCGACGCCGACTTCGACCGCTGCTTCGACACCCGCCTGGCCGAGGCCGATCGCTTCTACGCCGCGCTGCACCCGCAACTCGACGAGGAGGCCGCGGCGATCCAGCGCCGCGCCTTCGCCGGGCTGATCTGGACCAAGCAGTTCTACAACTACGTCGTGCGCGACTGGCTCGACGGCGACCCGCTCGAGCCGGCTCCGCCGCCCCAGCGCAAGCACGGCCGCAACGCGCACTGGCGCCACCTCTACAACGACGACATCCTCTCGATGCCCGACGGCTGGGAGTATCCCTGGTACGCCGCCTGGGACCTGGCCTTCCACGTCGTGACGTTCGCGCTGATCGATCCCGACTTCGCCAAGAACCAGCTCGTGCAGCTCACCCGCGAGTGGTACATGCACCCCAACGGCCAGCTTCCGGCCTACGAGTGGGCCTTCGACGACGTCAACCCGCCCGTCCACGCCTGGGCCGCGCTGCGGGTCTACGAGATCGAGGCCAAGCGCAACGGCGGGGTGGGGGACTTCACGTTTCTGGAGCGCGTGTTCCAGAAGCTGCTGCTGAACTTCACCTGGTGGGTGAACCGCAAGGACCTCACCGGGCGCAACATCTTCCAGGGCGGCTTTCTCGGGCTGGACAACATCGGCGTGTTCGACCGCAGCGCCGCGCTCCCGACCGGCGGGTATCTGGCGCAGAGCGACGGCACGTCGTGGATGGCGGTCTACGCGCTGAACATGTTCGCGATCGCGACCGAGCTGGCCAAGGTCGAGGACGTCTACGAGGACATCGCCAGCAAGTTCTTCGAGCACTTCTTGTACATCGCGGACGCGATGAACGCCCAGCGCGAGGACGACCAGGGCCTGTGGGACCCCGGCGACGAGTTCTACTACGACCAGCTCTTCCTGCCCGACGGCGAGCGCATCCCGCTCAAGATCCACAGCGTGGTCGGCATCCTGCCGGTCTTCGCGGTCGAGACGCTCAGCCCGAGCACGCTCGAGCACCTGCCGGGCTTGAAGAAGCGGGTCGAGTGGTTCCTGCTCAACCGGCCCGAGCTGGCCGAGAACGTGGCCCGCATCGAGCTGGGCGGGATGCGCGAGCGACGCCTGCTGGCGATCGTCAACCCGGAGCGGCTGCGGCGCATCCTGCGGCGGGTGTTCGACGAGGACGAGTTCCTCTCGCCGCACGGCGTGCGGATGCTCTCGCGCTTCCACCGCGACCACCCCTACATCCTCAAGGTCGGGGGCGCGGAGTTCCACGTCGACTACGAGCCGGCCGAGTCGACCAGCGGGCTGTTCGGCGGCAACTCCAACTGGCGCGGCCCGGTGTGGTTTCCGCTCAACTACCTGCTGATCGAATCGCTGCAGCGCTTCCACTACTACCTGGGCGACGAGTACACGGTCGAGTTCCCGACCGGCTCGGGCCGCATGCTGACCCTGTGGGAGTGCTCGCTGGAGCTGGC
>JASLGJ010000505.1 GCA_030150085.1 Candidatus Elarobacter sp.
CCCGGGCCAATAGCTCAGTTGGTTAGAGCGCATGCTTGATAAGCATGAGGTCCCTGGTTCGAATCCAGGTTGGCCCACCATCACGATCAGAAGCCCCGCTCGCGCGGGGCTTCTCTCATTCGAGCAGCGAGCGGGAGCGGCGGGGACTGGAAACACGAAGGCCCCCGTTTGCACGGAGGCCTTGCGTCGTCGCGTAGCAGGTTGTCCTACTACCGGGTGTGGGCGACGATCCTTCGCGGCCCTGCCGCTGCCCACACCCGGTAGTTGTCGGGGGCAAGGCCTCGCTCCCTGGCGGCAGACGTAAAGGTTCTGCACGCACGGCGGCGCTACCGACCCGCCCCCGGGTGTAGGCGAGCGTGGCTCGCAAGGGCGGGTCGGTGCGGCCGTACCGCACCGCACGGGCTGCGATGACTCGCAACGATCGGTGGTACGGACGCTTTGATCGCGAGCGCTTCGAGTGCGGTGCACGCACCGCGGGAAGGCACGAGGTTCGAATCGAGAGCTGCGCGATGCGTTGCATACAGTTCGTGTGTCGTCGCGTCCTGGATACACTTTAAGGCGCAGCGATTCTCATTACTAGCGTGAAATTCGTCAGGTATGGATACCGGTGAGGCGCTCGTTTCGCGTACACTCAGAACGACCCTGACGTTGGTCATGGGTCGTATGACCGCTCGGTCAGAAAGGTGTCCGCTTCTTTCATGATTTGGATTTCGATGCTCGCGGCAGTGCTTGCCGGGAGCCTGCCGGTGCATGCCGTTCCGACCCAATCTTTTACTGGTATCACGAAAGGCGCTATTGTCAATAGTGCAATATTGCCAAATGAAACGCTGCCCGGGGGACCGTCGATCGCTTCGAGCAATCGGACCGGCGGCGAGAAGAAGATCAAGCCGCTCGACACGCTGCCCGGCGGCCCGTCGTGACGGAATACAATCCCGGCTGAGCGAAGCAACGCACGGGTGTGGGGGAGATTCTCGGCACGGCGTCTCCCCATTTCCGCTCCCGGGAGGGCATCGCGTCTGCTGCACCTCGTCGGCGGTCTCGTCGACATCCGACCCTGGACGAAGCCTGTAAGCAGTGGTTCGCCGGAAAGTACTGGCGCTGTCTGCAAGCTTGCGACGAAGTCCACGCTGCCCATCCTGAAACGCTCGCGCAGCTCAACTTGCTGCGGGCGCGGGCTTGGCTGCGGCTGGGGCGCCCCGAGGACGCGCTGCGCGTTTTGGAAGCCTTTCCGTGGGACGGCACGGGGGACGTCGCCGCGACGGCACGGATGCTCACCGGCGCGGCGTACGTTCGGGCGGACGAGATCGGCCGCGGTCTCGAGATCCTCGTCCGGCTCCAGTCCGAGACACGGTCGGCGCATCCGGCCATCCAGTCCGAGATCGCGCTGAACTGCGCGCTCGCCTATTTCTGCAAGCGAGACCTGATCGAGGCCGACCGCGCTCTGGGCTCGGTCGCGACCGATAGCGACATCCTCTACGCGCGCTCGCTCGAATACCGCGGCTGGATCGCATGCGCGCGCTCCAAGTACGGGCTCGCCGCCGGCTATTTTCAGCTCGCGCTGGAGCACCTGGACGAGTGCCGGCACCACGACCGGTACATGGAGGCCAATTGCGCGCAGATCCTCGGCGCGCTGGCGGTCGAGCGGCTCGATCACTCGATGTGGAGCGTGGTCCGAGAGCGGCGGGCGAAAATCGACTGGGCGGCCGAAGACATCCAGCGGCCGCGCTTCTGGCTGACCATGGCCGCCGCGACGTTCGCCTTCGAGATGGAGGGAGACGAACTGGCGGCGGTCACCGAGGCCCGTAACGCCGAGCGCATCGCACCCACGCCGGCCGCGCGGGTCGAAGCTCTGTGCAGGCGGGCTGCGACGGTCGCGCGAGCCGAGGAGCGCCTGTCCCAGCACGATCACACGGCGGCGGCGTACGACCTCTTCCAGACGCTGAACCCCAAGCAGTTCGAGGACTACGACAAGCTCGTTCCGCTCGTGCTCGCCAAAGAGCTGGCCCTGGTGGGGCGCACGGAAGAAGCACGCCGTGTGTTCTCGCTGTACAAGGAGCGGCCGCTAACGTCACCGCTGCTGGCCATGACGGGCGATCCGACTCGCTATGCCAACGAGAAGCTGATCGAAGGCTTGATCGCCGAGGCTTCGTCCGAGCGCGCGGACGCGCACCGTGCGTACCTCGAATCGTTTCTCATGTTTCGCCGCATCGACTACAAGTGGCGCGCGGTTCACGCCGCGCTCAGGCTGGGCTGGCTGCGCAACGAGAGCGCGATGTTCGAGTATGCCGACGAGGTGACGCGGCACCTGCCCGAGCGCTCTTGGCTGCGCCAGCAGGTCGCCCGCGTGCCGACCGACATCGTCCTGCGCGGTCTGCAGCCGGCGCAGCGCGACGTGCTCAAGCTGCTGTGCGCGGGCAAGATGACCGACGAGATCGCGCAGGAGCGCGGCGTCAGCCCGGGCCACGTCAAGAACACCGTCAGCGACATCTACAAGGCGTTCCGGGTGCGCAACCGGGCCGAGCTGCTGAGCGAGCTGCTCCGGCGGGGAGTGCTCAAGCCGGCCTGAGCGAAACCGCCCGGCGGGTCAGGCGTGACCGCAGCCGCGCACGAGCGCGACGATCAGCAGCGTCAGGATCGCGGACGCGGCCAGCGAACCGATGCAGCCCAGGCGGTTGCTGAAGAACACGAACATGCTCGGCTCGTGCCCAGCGAGAAGCGCGGCTAGTAAGCGAGCGCGCTCAGATCATCGCGATCCATTTCTTCAAGTTCTCGTCGTCCTTCTTGAGCTGGGCCATCGCCATGTCGCGCAGCACGTTGGCCTCGCGCTCGTTCTCGGCGCGCAGTTTCGCCACGAGGTCGAAGGTCTGCTCGTGCTGCACCAGCGCGAAGTCGAACGGCGACGCGTCGTCCGCCGCGGTTTCCGCCGCGTGGCGAGGCGCGTGCGCGGCGCCGCGGCTGCGCTGAGCTTCGCTCGCCGCCCCGGGTGCTTTCCGGGGCGGCGCGGCGGCGGGCGGGCGGGGCGGGAGAAGCTGCGGGACGAGCATCAGGCGATCGTCTTAATAAAAGCCTTGGTGATCTCGTTGTCGGCCTTGCGCTGCTCCATCGCGACGTTGCGCAGCTCGTTCTGCTCGCGCATCAGCTCCGACTTCTCGGTGGTCATCTCGTCGAATTGCTGCGACTGCGCCTGCACGGCGAGCTGGAACATCATGTTCTGGGAGTTCAGCGCCTGCGTGCCTTGGAGGAAGCCCGCCGCGGTCATGCTGGTCAGGCCGTTGTCGGCGGCGCCCAGGCCGCTGATCAAGCCGCCGCCGGTGCCGCTGCCGGCGAACCCGCCGGCCGCGCCGCCGGCGAGCGCGCCGATCGGGTTGCCCGTCAGCGCCAAGCCTTGGATCGCTCCGCCGAGCGCGGAGCCGAGGTTGAAGCCCATGTCGATCCGTCCTTTCAGATCAGAAGCGTGTTTTCGTCAGAAGCGCGTCTGCCGGTCGTTCACGCGCTCCGCGCGTGCCGGCTAGGGGCAACCGCGAGGTCGCGAGGGGCAACCGCGAGGTCGCGATCGCGGCTAGGTGCTCGCCGCGCCCCCGTCGCCGCCGGCGGCCTCCGCGTCGCCCTCGCCGCCGAGCGCCGAGGGAGCGGTATCCGTGACGGTGCGCTGGTCGACCGGCGCGAGCGGCTGGTGCTGCGGGAACTGGAGCGGCGCGGCGCACGCACCCGCCCCGAGCTGCCCGGCCAGCGCTCGGAGCGCGCTGGTCAGCTCGCCGATATCGGGCGCGGTCTCGCTGGTCCCCGGCCCGGCGCCGGCTCCCGCCGGGTCCCCGCCGCCGCCCAGGCGGGCGTAGTGGCGCAGCACCGAGTCGGCGTAGCCGAGCGGCTTGCCGTCGCCCCAGTCGGTGCGGGTGCCCGGCGCGGTGGGCGAGCCGGCGTTGTAGGCCGAGAGGGCGGCCCGCACGTCGCCCCCGTAGCGGCGCAGGTTGGTCTGGAGCAGGCCGGCGGCGTAGTCGGCGTTGCGGGCCGGGTCCAGCGCGCCGGGGCCGCGGGCGAAGGCGTGCCAGCGGTCGTCGATCTGGAACAGGCCCCGGCCGTGGCCGCCGTCGCCGACGACGTTGCGGCCGGAGTCGGCGCCCGGGCCGCCGGTCTCCTGGGCGGCGACGGCGGCGAGCAAGCGGGGGTCGAGCTGGTGGCGGGCGGCGGCGGCGGCGATCTGCGCGCCGAAGGCGACGGGTGGTGAAGTCATGGCGCCCGTCCTCTGCGCCGACCGCTCGCGTTGACAAGGGCGGGCGGGTGGTCTACCATGACTCGGTTGGCATGGGGTCTCCTCGCGGGGGCCCCGTTCTATGGTATGGCTTCTTCGCTGAAAATCGACATCGGGACGCTCCTGTTCGCAGGGCGGCCGATCACCCTCGACGAGCACGTCGAGGTCCCGCCGTTCTCCTCGTTCACGTTTCCGCACCCGGCTCACGTCCGGCTCGACCTGCGGCGCGTCGACCGGGGACTGCAGGTCGACGGGACCGTGGAGGCGCGCGTGGCGGGGGAGTGCGACCGGTGCTTGGAGGACGTGGTCGTCCCCCTGACGGTCGAGGTCGAGGAGCGTTTCGATCCGCCGAGCGGAACGAGCGACCCTTTCGGCGAGAACAACGTACTGAACGGCACCGAGCTCGACGTCGGCGATCTGGTCCGCCAAGTGGTGACCAGCGCGCTCCCGTTCGGCCTGGTGTGCAGCCCCGAGTGCCGCGGACTCTGCGACACCTGCGGGCGGAGCAAGAACGCGGGCGGTGGATGCGACTGCCCCGCGCTTACGGAAGGCGATCATGGCGAACCTCAAGTGGAAAACCCCCCGATCCAAGACGCGTAGCCGGCGGGCGGCGAACTGGAAGCTCAACCCGGTGACGACCGTGGAGTGCGCGCAGTGCCACCAGCCCAAGCGGCCGCACTTCGTGTGCGACTTCTGCGGCACGTACGACGGCCGCCAGGTGGTCGCCAAGGACGAGCACGCCGGCCACAGCCACGGCTAAGTGATCCAGCAGGGGGTCCGGATCGCGGGCGTCGGGCACTACGTGCCCGAGCGGGTTCTCACGAACGCCGACTTCGAGCGCATGCTCGATACCTCGGACGAGTGGATCCAGACCCGCACCGGCATGCGGGAGCGGCACGTCGCCGCCAAGGGCCAGGCCACCAGCGACATCGCCCTCGAGGCCGCGCGCGAGGCGCTGCGCCGCGCCGGCTTGGACGCCGCGGCGATCGACTGCGTGATCGTGGCGACGGTGACGCCGGACTACATCTTCCCGGCCACCGGCTGCATCCTGGCCGACAAGCTGGGGATCACCGGCAAGCCGGCCTTCGACATCGAGATCGCCTGCAGCGGCTTCATCTACGGCCTGACCGTCGGCTCGAGCATGATCCGCAGCGGGGTCTTCCGGCGCATCCTGCTGGTCGGGGCCGAGGAGCTCTCCAGCATCGTCAACTACGAGGACCGCACCACCGCGGTCTTGTTCGGCGACGGCGCGGGCGCGGTGATCCTCGAAGCGAGCGAGACCGACTCGTTCCTCTCGGCCGAGCTGGGCTCGGACGGCTCGAACCCGGCCGCGATGCTGATCCCGGCCGGCGGCACCGTCACCGGCGCGCTCAAGCACGAGGACCTCGACGCCCACCGCCACCAGATCTCGATGCGCGGCCGTGAGGTGTTCCGCTTCGCGGTCACCAAGATGATCGAGTCGACCAACGTCGCGCTCGAGCGGGCCGGCATCGCGCCCCAAGAAGTGACCTGGCTGATCCCCCACCAAGCCAACAAGCGCATCATCGACGCCGCCGCCAAGCACCTCGACCTGCCGGCCGAGCGGGTGATCATGAACATCCACAAATACGGCAACACCAGCGCGGCCTCGATCCCGATCGCCCTCTCCGAGACCGAGGCCGAGGGCAAGCTCAAGGACGGTGACGTGGTGCTGTTCGTGGGCTTCGGGGGCGGCTTGAGCTGGGGCGCGGTCGCCTGGCGCTGGTCGCACGCCGGCACCAACGGGCACGGGCTGGTGGCCTGATGCGGATCGGGGTCATCTTCCCGGGGCAGGGCTCGCAGGTCGTCGGCATGGGCGTCGACGCGGCCCGCGCCTACCCCGCCGCCGCGGCCTGCTTCACCGCCGCGCGGACCGTGCTCGGCTACGACCTGCTGGCCCTGTGCGAGCAGGGTCCCGAGGCCAAGCTGCGCGAGACGCGCTACGCCCAGCCCGCGATCTTCGTGACCAACGTCGCGCTGGCCCGAGCGGTCGGCGAGGCGCTGGCCCCGGTGGCCTCGGCCGGGCACTCGTTCGGCGAGTTCTGCTCGCTCACGCTGGCCGGCTCGCTGACCTTCGAGTCGGCCCTCTCGCTGGTCAACCTGCGCGGGCTGGCCATGCACCGCGCCGCCGCGGAGGCCGAGGGCGCGATGGCGGCCGTGCTGGGGCTCGACCCACAGAAGCTGCGCCTGGTGGTGGCCAAGACGGTCGCCCAGGGCGCGGGCCGGGTCCAGCTGGCCAACTTCAACGCCCCCGGCCAGATCGTGATCAGCGGCGACGCCGCGGCGGTCCGGATCGCTGGCGAGGCGGCCCTCGAGGCGGGCGCCAAGCGGGTCGTCCCGCTCAACGTCGCCGGGGCCTGGCACTCGGTCCTGATGCACCCCGCGGCCGAGGAGTTCGCCCCCCACGTCGCCGCCGCGACCGTGCTCCCGCCCAAGTTCACCGTCGTCTCGAACGTCGACGCCAAGCCCTACGCCGACGTCGAGCAGATCAAGACCAACCTGGTCCGCTCGGTCACCGACGAGGTGCTCTGGCACGACACCGCGCTGGCCCTGGTCGGCCTGGGGCTCGACCTGGTGGTCGAGTTCGGGGCCTCCTCGGTGCTGGCGCCGATGTTCAAGCGCATCGAGGGGGCGCCCAAGGCGCTCGCCGTCTCGGACGCGGCCGGCGTCGAGAAGCTCCGCGCGGTGCTCGCGCCCGCCTCCGTCTCGTGACCGGCCGCGTCGCCCTCGTCACCGGGGCCAGCCGCGGCATCGGCCGCGCGGTCGCGGTCGAGCTGGCCCGGGCCGGGGCCGACCTGGCCCTGTTCGGGCGCGACACCGCCGCGCTCGAGGAGACGGCCGCGGCCGTGCGGGCGGCCCGGGCCGAGGCCAAGGTCAGCCAGCACGCGGTCGACGTGGCGAGCGAGGCCGCGACCGGCGCCGCGGTCGCCGAGGTCCTGCGCGAGCACGGCCGGATCGACGTCGCGGTCGCCAACGCCGGCCAAGCCCAGGACGGGCTGATCCTGCGCTTCAAGGCGGCCGACCTCGACCGCCTGATCGACGTCAACCTCAAGTCCGCCTTCTACCTCTGCGCGGCGGTCGCCAAGCCCATGATCAAGCAGCGCTCCGGCGCGATCGTGCTGGTCTCGTCGATCGTCGGGCTGAGCGGGAACGCCGGCCAGAGCGCCTACGCCGCCACCAAAGCCGGTTTGCTTGGTTTGGCGAAGTCGCTCGCGAAAGAGCTGGGATCGCGCAACATCCGGGTCAACGTGGTCGCCCCCGGTCTGATCGAGACCGCCATGACCTCCGAGATGCCGGAAGCGGCGCGCAAGCACTACCTCGACACGATCGCGCTCGGCCGCCCCGGAACGCCCGAAGACGTCGCGCCGGTCGTCACCTTCCTCGCCTCCGACGCCGCCCGTTACGTCACCGGCCAAACGCTGGTGGTGGACGGCGGCTTCCTGATGTAGCCACCCTCCAGGAGAACCAAGTAGCAACAATGGCAGACGATACTTTCACTCGCGTCAAGAAGATCATCGTCGAGCAGCTCGGCGTCGAGGAGTCCGAGGTCACCCAGGAGGCCTCGATCACCGACGACCTCGGGGCCGACTCGCTCGACCAGGTCGAGCTGGTCATGGCGTTCGAGACCGAGTTCGGGATCGACATCCCCGACGAGGAAGCCGAGAAGATCAAGACCGTCGGCGACGCGGTCTCCAAGATCGACGCCGTCGCGGCCGGCGCCGGCACCGCCGAATAGGTGGATTCGCGTTGCCGCGAACCCGTCGCCCGTTGGGCGATGTCCACGCGGCACCACGATCCTCGATAGGCACGATCGATTTGGCACTGGTAACTCTCGATGCTTGAAGCACTTAGCGAGCGCTTAGGCGCGATCTTCGACCGGCTCGGCAACCGCGGACGGCTCTCGGAGTCGGACGTGGCCGAAGTCTTGCGCGAAGTTCGCGTCGCGCTGCTCGAGGCCGACGTCGCGCTGCCCGTGGCCAAGGAGTTCGTCGCCCAGATCCGCGAGAAGACGGTCGGCGCCGACATCCTGACCTCGCTCAGCCCGGCGCAGACCATCATCAAGATCGTCCACGACGAGCTCGTCGAGCTGCTGGGCGGGGCGTCCGCCCGGCTGGCCTACAGCGACGCGCCGCCGACGGTCTACCTGATGGTCGGCCTGCAGGGCTCGGGCAAGACGACCCACGCCGGCAAGCTCGCCCTGCGCCTGAAGGAGCAGGGCCGGCGCACGCTGCTGGTCGCGGCCGACGTCTACCGCCCGGCCGCGATCGACCAGCTCCAGACGCTGGGGCGCCAGATCGACCTGCCCGTCTTCGCCCAGGGCCAGGGCGACCCGGTCAAGATCGCGCGCGACGGGGTGGCCGAAGCCAAGCGGCTGGGCATCCCGACCGTCATCATCGACACCGCCGGCCGGCTCCAGATCGACGAGCGCCTGATGGAGGAGCTCGACAAGATCAAGGCCGCGGTGCGGCCGACCGAGATCCTGTTCGTCGCCGACGCGATGACCGGGCAAGAGGCGGTCAACGTCGCCAAGGCGTTCAACGACCGGCTCGGGATCACGGGCGTGATCCTGACCAAGATGGACGGCGACGCGCGCGGCGGCGCGGCGCTCTCGATCCACAAGATGACCGGCGCGCCGATCAAGTTCGTCGGCGTGGGCGAGAAGATCGGCGCGCTCGAGCAGTTCCACCCCGACCGGCTGGCCTCGCGCATCCTGGGGATGGGCGACGTGCTCACGCTGATCGAGAAGACGCAGAGCGTCTACTCCGAGCAGCAGGCCGAAGAGCTCGCGCTCAAGCTGCGCAAGTCGCAGTTCACCTTGGACGACTTCCTGGCCCAGCTGCGCCAGGTGCGCAAGATGGGCTCGATGACGGACATCATGAAGATGATTCCGGGGCTTTCCAAGGCGCTGCCGAACGTCGAGATCGACGAGAACGACATCAACCGGGTCGAGGCGATCATCTGCTCGATGACCCGCCGCGAGCGCGAGAAGCCCGACATCCTCAACGGCTCGCGCCGCAAGCGGATCGCCCGCGGCAGCGGAACCCAGGTCGCCGACGTCAACCGGCTGGTCAAACAGTTCGAGGCCTCGCGGCAAATGATGAAACAACTCGGCGGCATGAAGAAAGGCCGCTTACCGAAGCTCCCGCTGGGCCTCGGACGCTAAGCTAGAAAGACACCATGGTCAAGATCAGACTCCGGCGCATGGGCGCCAAGAAGCAGCCGACGTACCGCTTCGTCGTGGCCGACGCCAAGTCGCCGCGCGACGGGCGCTTCCTCGAGATCCTCGGGCACTACAACCCCCGCACCGAGCCCCGCACGCTGGTCGTGAACGCGGACAAGGCCAAGGAGTGGATCGCCAAGGGCGCGCAGCCGTCCGACCCGGTCCGCCGCCTGTTCGCCGAGCTCGGCATCGTCGAGCGCGGCTTCGTCCCCGAGAACAAGCGCGCGCCCAAGGCCAAGAAAAGCTAGCCTGTGAGCAGCGGGATCGAGCAGCACCACGCCGGCCGCGGAGGCGCGCGGCAGCGCGCTCGGTCCTCGTCGCGGCCGCGCAGCGGACGTGACCAAGCATGAGCGCGTTCGACGACGAGTTCGGCCTCTTCGGCGACGAGGAGAAGACCGAGGAAGAAGAGCGCAAGTCGACCCTCGGAGCGCGGCGCATCGTCTCCGACGAACCCTCGCACGACGACATCGAGCCCGAGGACGAGCGCCCGCGCCGCTCGCGCGGCGGGCGCGACCGCTCGGGCGAGAGCGCCGGCACCTACGCTCCCGCCGAGGGCGCCGAGCCGCGCCGGCGCGAGTACCGCGAGCGCGGCCCGCGCCAGTCGGCCGACCCCGCGGCGGCGCAAGCGCGCGCCATCGAGCTGCTCGCGTTCCTGGCCAAGAAGCTCGTCTCGACGCCCGACACGGTCATCGTCGAGGCGGTCGAGAGCGACAAGGGCCCGCTGATCGAGCTGGTGGTCGAGCACGAGGACCTGGGCAAGGTGA
>JASLGJ010000566.1 GCA_030150085.1 Candidatus Elarobacter sp.
ACATGATCCGCATCGACACCCGCGACCGCCGCTACATCGGGCGCGTCCAGAGCTGAGTGGGTTCGGCGTAGCCGAACCCTTCGCGTTCGGGCCTTCGCCCAAGCCGCCCTCGAATTCCAGCTTCCTAGGCTGCTGCCGATAACGAGTACGGAGGCTCGTTTTGAAGCTGCGGCGACTGAGGGTTCTGGGGGTCGCGACCGCCCTTTCGGCGGTCGCGGCGCTGCTCGGCATCGTCCTCTACCTGCTCCCCAAGGCGCAGCTGCCGGCATTCAACCGGATCGCCGACTACGTCGTGCTCAACGACGCCATGCTCTGGCTGCACGACCAGCCGGCGGCGCGCCGCCTGGGCCTGCCCGACCGCGACGCCGAGAACCCCCACCTGCGCCTGATCGCGATCGACGAGCAGTCGCTCCAGGACGCGCGGGCCGGCGGGGTGGGGAGCTGGCCCTGGCCGCGCGCGGTGTACGGCACGCTGCTGCGGCGCCTGGCCCGGGCCGGGGCCAAGGTGGTCGCTTTCGACGTGCTGTTCTCGGAGCGCTCGGCCGACCCGGCCCAGGACGCCGCCCTGCTGGCCGGGATGCGTGCCCAGCCCACGGTCGAGGGCTTCACCATCGCCACCACCGCGGACGGCCTGCTCAGCGCCGAGCTGCCGATCCCCGCCGTCCGCGCCGCCGCGGCCGCGATCGGCTACACCACCGTCGACAACCCCGGCGGCTGGATGCTCGGCCAGCCGCCCGCCAACGGCCCCTACCCGTCGCTGGCGACCGCGACCGTGGAGCAGTACACCGGCGCCAAGCTGCGCCTGACCGACCCCTGGCACGCCGCGCTGGGCGCGCGCGCGGTGCCGCTCGACGGCGAGAGCTTCTTTCTGATGCTGCCGTTCGCGATCGAGGAGAAGACCGAACTGGGCTCGGCTGGCGGCCCGGCGTCGCGCGCGGGGGCCTCGCAGCTCTCGGCGCCGTTCTTCCAGTTCGTCTCGTTCGCCGACGCGCTGAAGTGGGACGACGCCACGCTGCGCGCGTTCGCGCGCGGCAACGTGGTGGTGATCGGGACCACGGCGCAGGCGATGGGCGACTTCGTCGTCACGCCCAACGGGCGCTATCCCGGGGTGTTCAGCAACCTGCGCCTGATGGACCAGCTGCTGACCGGCACGTTCATCCGCCGCGCCCCGCCCGCGCTCGACCTGGCCCTGATCGTGCTGCTGCCGCTGCTGATCGGCTTCGCGGTGACGCAGCTGCGCCCGCTGGTCGGGATCGCGGCCGGGACGGCGGTCGTGCTGTGCTACTCGGCGCTGGCGATCGGGCTGTACGCGGCGACGCTGTACTGGATCGACCTGATCCACGTCGATGCCGCGACCCTGTTCGCCGCGCTGTTCGTCGCGCTCTACCGGGTGGTGACCGAGGGCGCCGACAAGCGCGTGATCCGGGCCATGTTCGGCAAGCACGTCTCGCCCGCGCTGGTCGACCAGATGCTGGCCCACGACGACCCGCTCAAGGCGCTCGACCTCTCCGGCAAGCGCGCGAAGGTGACGGTGTTCTACTCCGACATCCGCGGCTTCACCGCCATGTCGGAGAGCATGACGCCCGAGGCGATCTACGGCGCGCTCAACGAGTACTTCGAGGAGATGTGCCGGATCGTGTTCGCCCACGGCGGCTACGTCGACAAGTTCATCGGCGACTGCCTGATGGCGGTCTTCTCCGCCCCCAACCCGCGCCCCGACGACGCCTACGAGGCTGTGCTCTCGGCCTGGGAGCAGCAGCAGAAAATCCTCGCCATGATGACCGAGTGGGCGGCGCAGGGGCGGCAGATCTTCACCGTCGGCATGGGCTTGAACACCGGCGAGGTGGTGCTGGGCAACCTCGGCTCCAGCGACCGCCTGAACTACACCGTGATCGGCGACAACGTCAACACTGCCGCCCGCCTCTACAACGTCGCCAAGGGCGGCCAGATCATCATCAGCGAGTCGACCTACGCGGAAGTGAAGGACCGCTTCGTGGTCAACGAGCTCACGCCGGTGTCGGTCAAGGGCAAGGCCCTCCCGCTGCGCAACTTCGAGGTCGTGGGCATCCTCGCACCCGGCCAGACCAACCCCTCCGTCCTGCTCGATCCGGCGAACCTTCCGCCGGCCACCGTCGCCGCGGACCACTAGCGCGCGGCGATGAGCGGCGGCCTGCTCGGCGCGCTCGCGTTGTTCCTGGTCGGCGCGGCGGCGAGCGTGCTGGGCTCGCTGGTCGGCCTGGGCGGCGGGTTCGTGATCATTCCCGTGCTGCGGGTGTTCTTCGGCGTGCCGCCCGCCCAGGCCGCGGGCACGTCGCTGGTCATGGTGCTGGCGAACACCGCCGCCGCGACGGTGGGCTACCTGCGCGACCGCAAGGTCGACCTGCGCCTGGCGATTCCCCTGACGGTCGGCTCGCTGCCGGGCAGCGTGGTGGGCGCGTTCGCGGTGCACCGTTTCTCGCCGCTCGGCTTCGACGTGGCGTACGGGGTCGTGCTGGTCATCATGGCGCTGCTCGTGCTGCGCCGCCGCGGCGTCGCGTCACGACCGGCCGGCGAGCGGACGTTCATGCACCGCCCTGCGGCAAGCCTCGCAGCGGGATTCGCGCTGGGCTTCTTCTCCTCGCTGTTCGGGATCGGCGGCGGCGTGGTGCTGGTGCCGCTGCTCCTGATCGCCGCCCGCATGCCACCCCACGTCGTGACCGCGACCGGCGCGTTCGTCATCACGACGACCGCCCCGGTGGGGATTGCCACACACGCCTACGCGGGCGACGTGGACTGGGTGTTCGCCCTGCCGCTCGTGCTCGGCGGCATCGCCGGCGGCAGCCTCGGCCCGCTGATCGCACGGCGGATCTCGTCGGCGAACCTGATCACGCTGCTGGCGATCACGCTGATCCTAGCGGCGTGCGGGCTGGTGGTGCGTCACTTGGTGTGACCGCTGAAGCGGCGCATCACGCCGACGCGGCGCGTCTTTACCGCGAGCGCGACGCCGCTCGCCCCAACTCCACCGGCCGAATCTCCACGATCTCGAAGGCCACCAGCGACTTCCGGCAGCGCGCGCAGATGATGTTGGGCGAGGGCTTCTTCTTGCGCAGCACTTCCATCGCGCACTTCTCGCAGCGCAGGATGTAGCGCTTGGGGGACTCGTTGAGCGGGGCAACCTTGCCGAGGTCGTGGTAGATCGAGCGCAGGCCGAGCTCGCGCATCTTCTTCTTGAAGGTCGGGGTGTGGCCGGGGGGCAGGCCCTTGGCGTGCAGCCAGGCGTGAATCATCTCGTGCAGGAGCGTCTCGCGCAGCTCGTCGGGCTTGCCGGCCAGGTGCTTGGGCGAGAGCTCGATCTGGGGCGGCTTGTAGGTGATGCGGCCGGCCAGGTTCGAGAAGCGTGCGTTGTACGCGATCCGGTAGGTCGGGATCTCGCCGTCGAAGTGGAGGAAGTTGTACTGAGCGAACGCCAGTTGGAGATCGGCGACGCTGGGCAGACCGGGGAGCACGCCGCCTTCTTCGCCAAGAGCGGGCCGTGGGCTTGCCAATGCGGATCGCGGTCCCGATCCTGGTCGTCTTCGCGGTCGTCTTCCTGGGCATCATGGGCTACTTCTTGCGCATCGGCTTGGGGACGACGGGCTCGGCCTTCGGGCCCGGCGTCGCGGCCGCTCCGGGCACCGTCCGCGAGCAGGGGGACGCGCGCATCCAGGCCACCCCCGCGCCGATCGCGACCGACCCGCCGGGGACGTTCACCGTGCCGCAGACCGGGAGCGGGCCGATCGCGGGCGGGCAGTCCAACCAGCTCCCCGGCGCGCAGACGGGCGGCGGCACGCCGGCCGGACCGCCCGCGCCGGTGATGGCCCAGCTCCAGGAACTGCGCGCGCGGCTGGAGCGCAACCCCAAGGACCTCGCCGCGCTGGTCGCGCTGGGCAACATGGAGTTCGACGCGCGCAAGTTCGACAAGGCGGACGGCTACTACCGGCGCGCGCTCGCGCTCGACCCCGGCAACCCCGATGTGCGCACCGACGACGCGGTCGCGCTGCACCAGAGCGGGCACGACCTCGAGGCGCTCGCGCAGCTCGACCGGGTGCTCGCGGAGCGGCCGAAGTTCCCCAACGCCGTGTTCAACCGCGGCGTGGTGCTCGAGGCGATCGGGCGGCGCAGCGACGCGCTGGCCACCTTCCGCACCTACACCACCCTCATCCCGGCGAGCGACCCGCGCCAGGCCGAGGCCCGCGCGGCGATCAAGCAGCTCGGCGGATGAAGCTCTACATCTCGGCCGACATGGAGGGGACCGCGGCGGTCTGCTCCTGGACGCAAGTCGATCCCGCCAACACCACCGAGTACCCCTACTACCGGCGCCTGATGTCGCTGGAGGTGCGGGCCGCGATCGACGGCGCGCGCGAGGCGGGCGTGCGCGACGTGCTGATCAACGACGCCCACTCCTCGATGCGCAACGTCCTGTGGGACGAGCTGCCGCACGACGTGCGGATGATCTACGGCAACCGCAAGCCCTTCTCGATGGCGCAGGGCGCGGACGGCTCGTTCGACGCGGCCTTCTTCACCGGCTACCACGCCGGGATCGGGACCCAGGACGGCGTGCTCGACCACACCTACACCGACGAGACGCTGCGCGAGACGCGCGTCAACGGCCGGGTCTGCAACGAGGCCATGCTCAACGCGGCGGTGCTCGGCCTGAGCGGGGTGCCGGTGGTGCTGGTCACCGGCGACCGGGCCGCGGTGCACCAGATGCTCTCGGCGCTGCCCTGGGCGACGGGCGTGGTGGTGAAAGACTCCATCGGGCGCTACGCCACCGACTCCGTCTCGCCGGCCCGCGCGCGCGAGCTGATCCGGGCCGGCGCACGCGAGGCGCTCGGGCGCGTCGGCGAAGCCAAGCCGTTCACGTTCGAGCCGCCGATCGCGCTCGACCTCGACTTCGCGTTCACCCACAACGCCGACTACGCCGAGATGATCCCCGGCTTCGAGCGCACCGGCGGGCGCAGCGTGCGCTTCGTCCACGACGACTACCGGACGGTCTTCAAGGCCTACGTCTGCGCCTACCGGCTCGGGGCGGCGGCGAACGCCGACGTGTGAGGGGCGCGGCGCCGGACGTGCCGCCCGCTTCAAGGATGCGGCACGTTTTTACCGTACGTACGCGGCTTGCCCGGATACCACGGCGAGCGCTGACCGCTATCTATTCGGTGGCTTGCGCGCGCCCGGTCGAAGGCGCTCGCCACCCGTCGTGGAGGTCATCTTCGTGAGAACTCGTGCCGCCGGAGCCCGCTGCGCCGCCGCCGCGCTCGCCTTCGCGCTCCTGTCGCTGGGCGACGCGCGCCCCGCACCCGCCGCACCGCCGCCGGCCGCGAAAGCGCCGGTCAGCGTCGGCCTGATCTACTCAAAGACCGGGCTGCTGGGGGCCTACGGCGCGGAGTACTACGACGGCTTCGTGGCCGGGCTCGACTACGCGACGCACGGGACCGGCATGGCCGGCGGGCACAAGATCGTCGTCAGCGAGCACGACGACGCGGGCGACCCCGCCAAGGCCGTCGCCGCGGCCAAAGAGCTGATCGGACAAGGGGTCAAGATCCTCGCCGGGTCGACCGCCTCGGGCGTCGCGCTGCAGATGGCGCCGCTCGCCAAGGACAACAACGTCCTCTTCATCTCCGGCGCGGCGGCGGCCGACGCGATCACCGGCAACAACCGCAACACCTTCCGCTCCGGGCGCCAGACGTACCAGGACGTGCTGACCGCGGGCGTGATCGCGGGCAACTCGCTGCGCGGCAAGCGCGTGCTGGTGTTCGCGCAAGACTCGGCCTTCGGCCAGGCCAACCTCGCCGCGGTGCGAGCGGTGCTGGGCGCGCAGGGCGCGGCGGTCGACGGGCTGCTCGCGCCGCTCTCGGCCAACGACTTCACGCCCTTCGCGCAGAAGATCAAGGACGCCAAACCGGGCCTGCTGTTCCTGGCCTGGGCCGGCACGACCGGTCCGGCGGTGTTCAAGAGCCTCGACGACGCCGGCGTCTTCGCGGTCACCAGCGCCGTGACCGGGCTGGACCAGCGCGCGTCGTTCGCCAGCTACGCGCCGATGGCGGCCCGGCTGCAGTTCCTCTCGCACTACTTCGGCGGCGCCACGCGGACCAAGGCCAACGCCGCGCTGGCCGAGGCGCTCAAGAAACAGGGCAAGCTGCCCGAGATCTTCGACAACGACGGCTTCGTCGCGGCGCAGATGATCGTGCACGCGGTCGAGAAGAGCGACGGCGGCGACGTCGGCAAGCAGATCGCCGCGCTCGAGGGCTGGAAGTTCGAGGGCCCCAAGGGCCAGCAGGAGGTGCGGGCCGCCGACCACGCGCTGATCCAGCCGATGTTCATCGTCAAGCTGCAAGGCAGCGGCAGCGCGCTCGAGCCGCACCTGGTTCGCGTCGTCCCGGCGGGCGCGGTCACGCCGCCGGTTCGCCCGTTCAAGTAGCGGCGCCGGTGCTGCGCACCGCGGGCCTGGGGCTGCGCATCGGCGGCGTGCGCATCGTCGAGGACGTCTCGCTCGAGGTGCGCGCGGGCGAGTTCCTGGTGATCATCGGCCCCAACGGGGCCGGCAAGACCACCCTCTTCAACCTGCTCTCCGGGGTCGCGAGGCCGACCGCGGGCAGCATCACCTTCGCCGGGCGCGACGTCACCCACGCGCCGCCGTACGCCCGCGCCCGCCTGGGGATGGGGCGCACGTTCCAAACCTCGACCGTCTTCGGCGGCTTGACGGTGCTCGAGAACGCGCGGCTCGCCGCGCAGGCGCACCTGGGCGGTTCGAACGCGCTCTGGCGGCTCGCGGAGCGCGAGCGCGCGCCGCTCGAGCGCGCGCGCGCCGCGCTGGCCTCGGTCGGACTGGAGCAGCGCGCGGGGGCGAAGGCGGCCTCGCTCTCGCACGGCGAGAAGCGCAAGCTCGACCTCGCGATCCTGCTCTGCGGCGAGTCCGCGCTGGTGCTGCTCGACGAGCCGACGGCCGGGATGGCGGTCGAGGACGTGCCCGAGATGATGGCCCTGATCCGCGCGATCCACCGCGAGCGCAACAAGACCGTGCTGATGGTCGAGCACCGGATGGACCTGATCATGGGCCTGGCCGACCGGATGGCGGTGATGCACCACGGCGCGCTGCTGGCGCTCGACACGCCCGAGCGCATCGTCGCCAACGAGACCGTCCAGTCGGCGTACTTGGGAGACCCGCTGTAATGCCGGACGCGTCGGGCCCGGCGCAGTCACCGCTCTCCACGCCGCCCGCGGCGCTGCTCGAGCTGCGCGGCGTCGACGTGCGCATCGGCGAGTCGCACATCCTGCACGACGTCTCGTTCGCCGTCCGCCGAGGCGGGATCACCGGCCTGCTCGGCCGCAACGGGGTCGGCAAGACGACGACCTTGCGCGGCATCCTGGGCCTGGCGCCGCGCACCGGCAGCGTCACGCTGGCGGGCGAGGAGCTCACCGCGCTGCCGGTCCACCAGGTGGTGCTGCGCGGCATCGGCTACGTGCCCGAGGACCGCGACGTGTTCGCCGGGCTCACCGTGGCCGAGAACCTGCGCCTGGCCGAGCGCGCCGGCTCGGAGCTGCGCTACGACCTGGTGTACGAGCTCTTCCCCGAGCTCGAGCAGCGCGCCGCGCAGCGGGCCGGCACGCTCTCGGGCGGCCAGCAGCAGATGGTCTCGCTCGCGCGCGCGCTCCTCAACGCCGGCAACCGCATCCTGCTGATCGACGAGCCGACCAAGGGCCTCGCGCCGCTGGTGGTCCGGCAGGTGATCGGCGCGCTGCGGCGGGCCGCCGAGGTGACCACGATCCTGCTCGTCGAGCAGAACCTCAGCGTGGCGCACGCGCTGGTGCGCGACGTGGTCGTGCTCGACCAGGGCCGCGTCGCGTTCAGCGGCGACGTCGACGCGCTGATGAGCGACCCGGCCTTGGCGCGCCGGCACCTGGGCCTCGCGCTCGCCGCCGGAGGACACTGACCTGAGCACGATCGCGCTGCTGCTCGTCACCGGCCTGGGGCTGGGCGCGCTCTACTTCCTGATCGCGGCCGGGCTGTCGCTGATCTGGGGCCTGATGCGGGTGCTGAACTTCGCCCACGGCGCGTTCTTCACGGTCGCGTCGTACGCCGGCTGGTCGGCCGCGCAGGCCCTGCCCGGACTCTCGCCGACGCTGCGCTGGATCGTCTCGCTGGCGGTCGGGATCGTCGCCGGCGGGGTCTTCGCGACCGCGACCGAGGTGGTGCTGATCCGCCCGCTCTACGTGCGCCACGTCGGCCAGGTGCTGGTCACCGTCGGGCTGGCGCTGGCCGCCGTCGCGCTCGTGCAAGGCGGCTACGGCAACGATCCCAAGCAGCTGGAACTGCCCGCCTGGCTGACCGGCACGACGGCCTTCGCGGGCGCGAACGTGCCCAACTCGCGCTTCGCCGCGATCGCCGCGGCGGCGCTGGTGCTGGCGGTGCTGCTGTACTTCCTGCGCCGCACCCGCTACGGCTTGATCGTGCGGGCCGGGGTCGAGAACCGCGCGATGGTGCAGGCGCTCGGGATCGACGTGCAGCGCGCGTTCACCCTGGTCTTCGCGCTGGGCGGGATGGCGGCCGGGCTCGCGGGCGTGCTGGCCGGCGCGTACTACGGAACGATCGACCCGGTGCGCGGCTCGTCGATGCTGATCTTCGCCTTCATCGTCGTGGTGATCGGCGGGCTGGGCTCGGTGACCGGCTCGGCGGCGGCCGCGGTCATCGTGGGCCTGCTGCAGCAGTTCCTCAACTTCTACGGCGCGCCCGGGGTCGGCGATTTCGCCGTCGTGCTGCTGCTCGCGGTCGTGCTGCTGGTGCGGCCCGGCGGCCTGTCGGGAGCGCAGACGTGAGCGCGCGCGCGCGCACCCGCCTGGGGCTGCTCGTCCTCGCGCTCGGCGCGCTGGTCGCGCTGCCGTGGATCGGGCTGCCGGTGCCGCTGCTGTTCGAGCAGCCGCTCGGGGCGCCGGGGACGCTGAACCTGCTGGCGCTGTGCTTCGTGTTCGGTGCGCTGGCGCTGACCTACGACCTGGTGTTCGGCTACGTCGGCCTGCTCTCGTTCGGGCACGCGCTGTACTTCGCGACCGGGGTGTACGTCACGGCGATCGCGCTGGCGAAGTGGCACTGGGCGCTGCCGCAGGCGCTCGCGCTCACCGCGTTCGTCTCGCTCGTGCTGCCCACGGTGCTGGGCGCGATCTGCCTGCGCACCCGCGACATCCCGTTCGCGATGGTCACGCTCGCCTTCGCCGAGGCCGGCTCGATCCTGGTGATGCAGAACCCGTTCGGCCTGACCGGCGGCGAGGAAGGGCTCGCGCTGGGCGCGGGGGTCCTGCCGGCCCCGCTGGTCGGCGTCGCGAACACCCACAACCTGTACTGGATCGCGCTGGGCGCGCTGGCCGTCACCTACGCGCTCGCGTGGTGGGCGGTCAACTCGCCGCCCGGGCGGGTCTGGCAGGCGATCCGCGAGAACGAGCGGCGCGTCGCGGTGCTCGGGCTCGACCCGTACCCGTACAAGCTCGGCGCGTTCGTGCTCTCGGCGTTCCTGGCCTCGAGCGCGGGCGTCGTCTACCTGCTGCTGCAGGGCGGCGCGAACCCGCAGGTCACCGCGTCCGGGTTCACCCTGGCGCTGCTGGTGATGGTGGTGCTGGGCGGGGTCGGGACGCTGTGGGGCGCGGTGCTCGGCGGGATCGTCTACGAGTACCTCGACTTCCGGCTGGTCGCGCTCGCGAACCAGCCCGACCTGCAAGCGCTGCCCGCGCTCGTGCGCGTCCCGCTCTCCGAGCCGCTGTTCGTGCTGGGCGTGCTGTTCATCGTGCTGGTGCTGTTCGTCCCCGGCGGGTTGGGCGGGCTGCTCCGCCGCCGCGGCACAGCATGACGGGACTGCCGCGCGCCGGCTCGCCCGCCGACGTGGGCTTCGTCCCCGAGCGGCTGCGGCGCTTGACCGACGTGCTCGCGGCGGACGTCGACCAGGGCGCGATTCCCGGCGCGGTGATCGCCGTCGCGCGCGACGGCAAGCTGGCCGCGCACGCCGCGCTCGGCTACCGCGACCGCGCGGCCGGGATTCCGATGCCGCTCGACGCCGTCTTCCGCGGCGCGTCGGTGACCAAGCCGCTGGTCGTCGCCGCCGCGCTGACGCTCGTCGACGAAGGCGCGCTGCAGCTCGCCGCGCCGGTCTCGCGCTACCTGCCCGCCCTGGCGAACCTGACGGTCGGGGTCGAGAGCGCCGCCGCGGACGGCACGCGCGCGCTGGAGCGCGTGCCGGCCGAGCGCGAGATCACGGTGCAGGATTTGATGCGCCACACCGCCGGTTTCACCTACGGCGCGTTCGGCGACTCGCTCGTGCAGCGCGCGTACCGCGCCGCGAACGTGATGGACTCGCAGCAGACCAACGCCGAGCTGGTCGCGAAGCTGGCCGCGCTGCCGCTGGCGTACCAGCCCGGCTCGACGTTCGAGTACGGCATGTCGATCGACGTCCTGGGCGCGGTGGTCGAAGTCGCGGCGGGAATGCCGCTCGACCGTGCTCTGGCGGCGCGCATCACCGGCCCGCTGGAAATGCCGGACACCGCGTTCGCGCTCGCCGACCCGACCCGTCTGGCGCACCCGCAGGCCGATCCCGCGACCGGCGAGCGCCCCGACCTGCGCGGCCTGTTCGATCCCGAGCGCCCGCCGCGCTGGTTCTCGGGCGGCGGCGGCATCCTGACCACCGCCGCCGACTACGCCCGCTTCGCGCAGATGCTGCTCGCCGGCGGCGTGCTCGACGGGGTGCGCGTGCTGGGGCGCAAGACCGTCGAGCTGATGACGAGCGACCACCTTCCGCCGGGGGTCGCGTTCGGGCCGTTCACCCCGGAGCTCGGCGTCACCGCACCGTTCCCGTGGTTCGGCCAAGGCTTCGGCTTAGGCGTGTCGGTGCGGATCGACGCCGGCCGGAGTCCCAACCCGGGCTCGGTCGGCGACTTCTCGTGGTCGGGCATCTCGGGCACGTTCTTCTGGGCCGACCCGCGCGAACGGCTTCTCGCCGTGCTGATGCTGCAAGCGCCCGCCGTGCGCGTCTACTACCGCTCGCTGATGCGGGCCCTGGTGTATCAGGCCCTGGCCTGACCGCGCGCTTTGGAGCGCACCGCCAGCACGGTGCGGGCGTGGCTGCCGCGCCCGACCCGTTTGGTGACCTGGAAGTCGAACGTCAGCGCGGAGACCAGGAACAGCCCGCGCCCCGACTCGGCCAGCAGGTCGGCCGGGAGCTTGGGGTTGTGCTGGAAGCCCGGGCCGTCGTCGATCACGTGCAGCACCGGCGCGCTCGCGCTCCAGTCGAGGATCACCTTGACCGCGCCGTCGGCGTGGCGGACCACGTTGCCGACCAGCTCGCCGAAGACCAGCTCGGCGGTCAGCGCGTCGCCGTCCGAGCCGGCTCGCGCGACGATCTCGGCGGCGAACTCGTGGCGCGCGCGGTGCGCCGCGACCGCGTCGCGCGCGTCGAACGTCCAGCTCCGCACGAGCCCCGGCGCGACCGCGCTCGTATCGGCGACCGGCTCGTCGGCCACCCGCACCGCGAGCAG
>JASLGJ010000226.1 GCA_030150085.1 Candidatus Elarobacter sp.
CGACGCCCCGGCCTGGGCGCTGCTCGCGCGCGAGTCGCTGCTGTTCCTCGCCCCCGGGCGGCGGACCGACGTCGTCCTGGTGCTGCCGCAAGCCGACGCGCGGCGGCTGGTGCGGCACGCGTTCGGCGAGGGTGAAGCGCCCGGCACCCTGGGCGCGCCGGGTGCGCTGAGCACGCGAGGTCCGGACTCGCCGGAGCTGTTGGAGATCAGGTGCTCGGCACTGGAGCTGCACGCGCTGGAGCGCATCGCCGCCCGCTGCGCGCACGCCTGCGAGCCGCTGGGCGGCGGAACGGGCGAGGCGCGCGCGGTCCGCGCCCACGAGGTGCCGGCCTGCGCGGCGTACGTCGACCTGCGCGTCCGCGCGCCGGTTCCGCTGACGCTGGGAATCGGGATCGTCCGCCCGCTGCCCGCCCCCGCGCCGGCCGGCGGCCTGGCGCCGCGCGCGCTCGACGAGCTGGCGCTCGAAGCGCGCGCGGTGTTCGCCGAGGGAACGATCGGCGCCGCGGCATTCGTCAAACTTCAGCCAGGCGACGTCGTGCGGCTGGACAGCCAGGTCGGTTCGCCAGCATGCTTGAACATCGGCGGGCAGCGCCTGGCAACGGGCATCGCCGGCGTCGTCGCGTCGCGTACCGCCTTCCTCGTCCACGACGTCGCTACGGGAGCCCCTCGGTGACCATGTCCGAACCCGGCAAGAACCTCGACCTCCTGATGAACGTGCCGCTCAAGGTCACGGCCGAGCTGGGCACGTGCAAGATGCTGGTGCGCGACATCCTCAAGCTGGGGACCGGCTCGATCGTCGAGCTCGACCGGGTCGCCGGCGGGCCGGTGGACCTGCTCGTCAACGACCGCCTCGTCGCGCGCGGCGAGGTCGTGGCGATCGACGAGAACTTCGGCGTGCGCATCACCGAGCTGATCGAAAAGCCGTAACATCCCGGCCACGCCCGCGCAAGACCGCGAGCGCAGGCTAGGGGCATGGACTCTCTGCTGCAGATCGCCGGCCACGGCCGGGCCGCGCTTCCGCTCGACGTGCTCGCGGCGCTCACCTTGCTCTCGGTGGCGCCGTTTGTCGTGGTCCTCTCGACCTCGTTCGTGCGCATCGTGGTGGTGCTCTCGCTGGTCCGCTCGGCCATCGGGGCCTCGAACCTGCCGCCCAGCACGGTGCTGACCG
This sequence comes from Candidatus Elarobacter sp., assembly GCA_030150085.1. Taxonomy (GTDB): domain Bacteria; phylum Vulcanimicrobiota; class Vulcanimicrobiia; order Vulcanimicrobiales; family Vulcanimicrobiaceae; genus Vulcanimicrobium. The sequence continues at coordinate 1,169 of JASLGJ010000226.1, forward strand.
GCCTGGCGCTGGTGCTGACCTTGGTCGTGATGGCGCCGACCTGCGCCGCGGTCCAGCGCGACGCGCTCGAACCCTATGCGGCCGGCAAGCTCTCGCAGTCGGCCTTCCTGGAGCGCGCGAGCGGGCCGCTGCGGGCTTTCATGCTGCGCCAGGCCAAGCTGCGCGACGTCGCGGTGTTCGCCCGCCTCGCGCACCGGCCGGCGGACGAGGCGCCCGCGCAGGCGCCGCTGACCGTGCTGGTGCCGGCCTTCGTGGTGGGCGAGCTGCGCTCGGCGTTCGCCATCGGGGTGGCCCTGTATCTGCCCTTCGTCGCCATCGACCTGGCCGTGGCCGCGATCCTCATGGGCCTGGGGATGGTGATGCTCAGCCCGCCGGTGATCTCGCTGCCCTGCAAGCTGCTGCTGTTCGTGCTGGTCGACGGCTGGGCGCTGGTCTGCACCGGGGTGGTGCAGAGCTTCCGGTAGTGGGTGGTGCGCGGCTCCGCCGTGAGCTGTCCATTGGCACGGAAACCGCGGGCGGTGGACAGCGGGCCGCGGGGCGTGCGGGCGGCTCGGGGAAGCCTGCTTGCGTGCGTATCGCGGAGAAGCTGAAGACCCGGCGGCCGTTCTTCTCGTTCGAGTTCTTTCCGCCGCGCGACGACGCGGCCGAGCGGACGCTCTTCACCACGATCGAGACGCTCCAGCCGCTCGACCCGGGGTTCGTCTCGATCACCTACGGGGCGGGCGGCTCGACCCGCACCCGCACGGTCGACCTCGCCAAGCGGATGCGCAACGAGATCGGGCTGGACGTGATGGCGCACGTGACCTGCGTGGGGGCGAGCGTGGCCGACGTGCGCGGCCTGCTGCGCGAGCTGCGCGCGGGCGGGATCGAGAACGTGATGGCGCTGCGCGGCGACCCGCCCAAGGGCGCCGACGGCTACGCGCCCGCGCCCGACGGGCTGGCCCACGCCTCGGACCTGATCGCGCTGGCCAAGACGGAGTTCGGGTTCTGCATCGGCGGCGCGGCGTACCCCGAGAAGCACCCCGAGGCGGTCAGCTTCGACGCCGACCTGGCCGCGCTCTCGGCCAAGGTCCGAGCCGGGGCGGAGTTCCTGGTGACCCAGCTGTTCTTCGACAACGCGCGCTATTTCGAGTTCGTCGAGCGCGCCCGGCAGTGGGGAATCAAGGTCCCGATCCTGCCCGGGATCATGCCGATCACCAACTACGACCAGATCGACCGCTTCACGCGGATGTGCGGCGCGACGATCCCGCCCAGCCTGCGCGCCGAGCTGGAGCTGCGCCGCGACGACCCCCAGGCGGTGGTCGACCTGGGCGTGGCCTACATGACGCTCCAGGTCGCCGACCTGCTCGCGCGCGGCGCGCCGGGGGTGCACTTCTACACCCTCAACCGCTCGCCGGCGACCCGCGCGGTGGTCTCGGCGCTGCTGGCGGCCCGCCGGGCCTGGTGACCCGGCGGGGCCGCACGGCCCGTCAGTGCATCGGGCCGCAGGTCGGCGAGTTGGTCCAGGTCGAGCCGCACAGGTACAGCGTGATCACCGTGTTGTAGCCGTACTCGGCGCCGAGCTGGTTGTACTGGGTCACCGTCAATCGCCCCGCGACGTAGTGGTTCGTGATCGTGTCGGTGACCGACTTCGAGTACGGCGGCGGGGTCGGGGTGGGCTGCGCGGTCGGGGTCGCGCTCGGGCGCGGGGTCGGCGTGCCGCCCGGCGTGGGCGACGGGGTCGGGGTCGCGCCGCCGCCCGACTGGATGCGGTCGACCATCTTCTTGATCGCGGTCATCTGGACGCCGGCTTTGAGGGCGTAGTTCGAGCCCTCGTAGCCCCACCAGTCCCAGCACCCGTTCGGGTTGGTCGGGGTGTTGCTCGAGACCTGATACGGGTAGAGCACGAGCAGGTTGTTGGTGTCGGCGTACTTGTTGATCCCGGCCTCGGTGATGAACTTCGTGCCGATGCTGGCCTGGGTCTGCACGCAGCCGTCGAGCGCGACGATCAGCCGGCACTGCGCGCCGCCGGCGCAGGTGTTGGGCACGTACAGGTAGCCGTTGGTGTCGAGGTCGTTCGCCCCGCCGCCGTACGGCGTCTGGTCGAAGTTGACCAGCGTGCCGGTCGGCGTGCCCGTGTTGCGCGCGTTGACCGTGCCGAAGAAGTACGACAGCCACGTCTTCTCCGAGTCGTAGCTGCTGCAGTTGATCATGTACGGGCTGGCCGTGGTGCCGCACGCCACCTCGCCGTCGAGCGACTCCCAGCCGTGCCCGGCCGCATAGCTGTTGTCGTACTTGGTCGCGACGCCGTAGTGGGCGTATTCCGAGTTCAGGTCGTTCATCGTCTTCTGCTCGACCGTGTAGTCCGACGTCCCCGACCACAGGTACGCCTTCTGGCCGTTGAGGTTGCTCTTGTTGTCGATGGTACCGGCCGACGACTGGCTGTCGAGGTAGCTCTCCGAAGCCGAGAGCGAGCTCGCGGTCGCGTACTGGCAGGTGCTCTGCGCGGTCGAAAGGCTGTTCTGGGCGCAGTAGTACGGGCCGCCGGCGTAGATCGCCGCGTAGTGGAACGTGCTGGAGAAGGCGACGTGCAGCTGCACGGCCATGAAGCCGCCGGACGAGATGCCGGCCACGGTCGTTTTCGTCTTGTCGACGTTGTACGCGCCCAGCGAGGCGAGGCTCTGCACCGCGCGCTGCGCGGCGGCGGGGATCTGGGCCGGCGCCGTGCGCGGCGTGCCGGAGCCGCAGCCTCCGGCGAGCGCGGCCAGTGCCGCGAGGGCCAAAACGGAACATGAACGAGCGAGATGCACGAAGGCTCCCTTCCCGATGACGAGGCGGCGCTTTGATGCGACGTCGTCTGACAACTCGCCGCACCACACACCTTGACGGGCGGTACAACCGCGCGGAGACGATTTCCCGCGCCGAGCGCTCGGTTCGGGAGAAGTTTCGTACGCCGGGCCGTCCGGTCACACCGCGGAAACACGCGCGTGCGATCATCGGCGCATGGATGCCTTCGACGGATTGCTGCGCGACGCGCTGCTCGTCACCGCGCTGCTGACCCTGCCGGTGCTCGTCCTGGCGACGCTGGTCGGCGGGGCGGTGGCGGTGCTGCAGGCGGCGACGCAGGTGCAGGAGCAGACGCTCTCGCTCTTGCCCAAGGTGCTCGCGGTCGGAGCGGCGGTGGCGCTGTTCGGGCGCTTCGGGATGACGCTGCTGGCGCAGCTCTTCGCCGAGGTCGTGGCCCGGCTGCCGCTGCTGGTGCGCGGGTGAGCCAGACGGCGCTGCTCGTCTTCGCCCGCGCGGCGGGGCTGATCGCGCGGGCGCCGGGGTTCTCGCACCCCTCGGTGCCGCCGCTGGTGCGGGCCGGGCTGGCCCTCGCGCTGGCGCTCGCGGTGGCGCCGACCGTCGCGCGCGGGCCCGCGCTGCCGCTCGCGGCGCTGGCGGTCGCGATCGCGAGCGACTTCACGCTCGGGGCGGCGATCGGCGTCGGCGCGGCGCTGCTCTACGACGGCGCGTACGTCGCCGGGCGCACCATCGACGACTATCTGGGCGTGCGGAGCAGCGTG
>JASLGJ010000040.1 GCA_030150085.1 Candidatus Elarobacter sp.
GGGTCGAGCGCGGGCGGCGCGCCGGGCGCCGCGTGCGCGCGCGTGCCGCGCCCGTCCGCGACCAGCAGGACGGTCGCGGCGCTCTCGTAGAGCAGCGCCGCCTCGCGGGCGATGGTGGCGACCAGCTGCTCGACCGACCCCGCCTCGTTGACGGCCAGGGTCGCGTCGTTGAGCCGGCGCAGCCGCTGGGCCAGCCGCACGGCCGTGCGGTGCGCGGCCGCCCCGCGCAGCAGCGCCTCGACGGTGGCGACCAGCTCTTCGCGCTCGACGGGCTCGACCAGGTAGCCGTCCGCGCCGCGCCGCAGCCCTTCGGAGCGGTCCGCGGGCTCGATCGCGGTCGCCGAGACGTGCAGGACCGGCACCATCGCGGTGCGCGGGCCGGCCTTGAGCCGCTCGCACACTTCGTAGCCGGTCATGTCCGGCAGGTTGATGTCGAGCAGGACCAGGTCGACCGGCTGTGCCGCCGCGATGCGCAGCGCTTCCGCGCCGGTCGCGGCCTCGACGACCTCGTGGCCGGCCCGGCGCAGCCAGGTCGCGAGCACGTAGCGGTTGCTCTCGGTGTCGTCGACCACCAGCACGCGGCCGGTCGACGCGAACGCCTCGATCACGTCTGCAGCGATTGCGGGCCGAAGGCCTGCGCCAGCGCGAGCTGCACGCTCTCCCGGGTCACGTTCGACTTGGCGAGCAGCGCGGTGGCCGGGCGCAGCGTGGCCCGCACCGCCGGCGTGAGCTCCGACGAGGTGACGATCACGACCGGAATCGCGGCCAGCAGGGGGTCCGCGCTCATCTCCGCGAGCACCGCCGTGCCGTCCAGATCGGGCATGCGCAGGTCGACGAAGGCCACGTCCGGGCGCGCGCTGCGCATCAGCTGCAGCCCCTCGCTCCCGCCGCCCGCCTCGACGACTTGGCCCGCCGAGCCCTGCAGCATGCCGCGCAGGACGATCCGGAAGCCCTCGTCGTCGTCGACGATCAGGACCGTCCCGGCCCGCACGTCGCCGCCCGCCGCGCGCTCGGGCGAGCGCGACACGCTCAGCAGCGGCTCCCAGCTGGTCGGCAGCGTGACGGTGAACGTGCTGCCGCGCCCGAGCTCGCTCTCCAGCCGCAGCTCGCCGCCCAGCGTCTCGGTGACGCGCCGCGCGTAGGGCAGCCCCAAGCCGGTTCCGTTCTGGCCCGCCTGGAGCGGCCCGCGCACCTGGAAGAACTCCTCGAACACGCGCGGCTGGTCGGCCGGCGCGATCCCCACCCCGGTGTCGCGCACCGCGATCTCGACCTGGTAGGGCGCGCTCAGCCGGGCCGCCAGCGTCACGCTGCCCCGGAGGGTGAACTTCACCGCGTTGGCGAGCAGGTTGCGCAGCACGTGGGTCAGCAGGGTGCGGTCGGTCTCGACCGGCGGCAGGGGCGGGCTCTCGACCCGCAGCGCGACGCCCGGCCGGACGAGCGGGCGCAGCGCGCCGCGCAGGTCGGAGAACACCTCCGCCAGGTCGACCGGCGCGATCTGCGGCTCGAGCCGGCCCGACTCGGCCTTGGCCAGGTCGAGCAGCTCGTTGACCAGGCCCAGCAGCTCCTGGGCCGAGCCGTGCACCAGGCCCAGCTCCTTGCGCTGCGCCTCGGTCAGCGGGTCGCCCGCGGGGTCGAGCAGCAGCCGGGCCAGGCCCAGCACGGAGTTGACCGGGCTGCGCAGCTCGTGGCTGACGCTGGCCAGGAAGCGGCTCTTGGCCTCGCTGGCCTGGTTGAGGCGCACGGTCTTGTCGTCGAGCTCGGCGTAGAGCGCCACGACGCCGCGGTTGGTCTCCTCCAGCTCGTCGGCGAGCTGGGCGTACATCGCCATCACGCCGCGGTTCGTCTCCTCCAGCTCGGCGTTGAGGTGGACGAGCTGGTCCTGCTTGACCTTGAGCTCCTCGAGCGTGTTGACCAGGTCCTCGTTCTCGAGCCGCAGCTCGTCGAGCGGGCCGGGCGCGACCGCGCGCACCAGCGCGGCGCGCAGCGCGGCCGAGCTGAGGGTGGTTCTGGCGCCGCCCGGAGCGCGGCGCAGGGTGACCGTGACGGTGCGCGGGTCACTGCCCTCGGCGACGCCGACCTCGCCGACGAGCTTGCGCTCGGCGTCGATCCCGGTCCGCGCCTTGCCCTCCAGGGCGGCGCGCGGGAAGCGCTCGATCGCGACTGCCAGCGTGCCGTCGCGGGCGATCCCGAACGAGGCCGAAGCGCGCCCGCCGTGGGTCACGACCTCGCGCCCGAGCTCGCTCAGCGCGGTCGCGAAGCGGACCTGGTCGGCCTCGTCGCAGCCCAGCGCGGCCGCCGCGACGCGCCCGCTCTGGCGCAGCGCGAAGACGTGCTCGGCGGCGCTCAGCGGCAGCTCGCTGACCAGCTCGCTCACGAGGTCCTGGCGACCATCACCGAGGCGTCGTCGTGGCGAATCCCCGCGTCGCGCAGCAGCGCCGCCGCGAGCAGGTGCGGGTCGCGCGCGCGGATGCCGGGGTAGGCGTCGAGGCTCCACTTGCCGCTCAGGCCGTCGGAGTGCAGCACGACCAGCGCGCCGGGCTCCAGCTCCAGGCGGAACTCGCGCACGGTCTTGAGGTTGCTCCCCACGATGCCGGGGCTGGAGACCAGGGCCCGGCGCTGCTCGCCGTCGACCCAGGCCGCGACGTTGCCGACCCCGGCGAAGGTCAGCGCCGCCGCGCCCGGATCGAGCTGGACGACCGCCACGGCGGCCCCGCGGGTCGCGCGCAGGGCGGCGTCCAGGCGCCGGATCGTCTGCGCGGGCGCCGCGTCGGCGGCCTCCTGGCCGAAGGCCCGGACCGCCGCGCCGGAGGCCAGCGCCGCGAGCGGGCCGTGCCCCAGCCCGTCGGCGAGCATCAGCGTCGTCACGCCGCGCTCGGCGCGCACCGCGCAGGCGTCGCCGCAGACCGACTCGCCGTTCATCGTGCGCGTCAGGGCGGCGACCTTGGGCCGCCCGGTCGGCGCCGCGCCGCGCCAGAAGGTCGCGATCGTGACCGTGCCGCGCCCGACCACCGAGTGGCTGTCGAACCAGGTCGACAGGCGCATCGCGGCGCCCAGCCCGATTCCCAGGGTGCCCGCGCTGGAGCGCCCGTCCGCCGCCAGCGCGGCGGGATCGGCCATGCCCGGCCCGGCGTCGCTGAGCACCAGCTCGACCGCCGCGTCGTCGGCCTCGCGCCGGACGCGCAGCAGCACCGCGCGGGCGAGGTGGCGATCGCGGCCAGCGAGCTGGCGACGAACCTGCACCGCCACGCGGTGGCGGGCGCGGTGC
>JASLGJ010000088.1 GCA_030150085.1 Candidatus Elarobacter sp.
CGCGGCGTCGGGACCGGCGCGGGCGTCGGCGTCGGCACGGGGGCCGCCGGGGCGGGGCGCTGGAGGATCACGTCGGCCACCACGTCGGGCTCGGCGGTGGTCGTCCGGTCGCCGAACGGGATCAGCAGCAGGGCCAGCAGCGCGAGCGCGTGGGCGGCGCACGACAAACCCAGCGCGACGAGGTCGCGCCGCCGCGACGACCGTTCGACGTGGGCGTTGCGGATGGTGCGCGAACGGCGGATCACGACCGGGCGCTTCTTACCTGCGCCCGCTCCAACCCCATGCCGCGGGAGCCACCCCGCGGGCGGAAAGCTCAGGCCGAGGTGGTCGCCCGAACCGGCTCGGAGGGCGTGACGATCGTGATCGTGTTGCGCTCGGTCAGCAGCGGGATGCCCGCCCGCAGCACGTAGTCGAGCCAGGCGCCCGCGACCTGCGAGGTCAGCACCGCGAACAGCACCAGGGTGGTGTAGAACGCCGCGTTGATGATGCCGCTGCTGAAGGCGACGCTGGCCAGCACGATGCCCGGTCCGCCGCGCGCGTTGAGCGCCATCGAGAGGTTCACGCTGTCGCGCCAGTTGAAGCCGGCCAGGCGCGCGCCCAGCCCCGCGCAGAGCAGCTTCGCAGCGCAGCCGACGGCCAGGAACACCAGCAGCATCGTCAGCGAGAACGACTTCGTCAGGTCGAGCTGATAGCCCACGACCACGAAATAGACCGGGATGAAGACCGCGAACGAGACCTTGCTGATGCTGCGCATCGCGTCCTCGAACATGTCGGTCTGCGCGACCAGCGCGTAGCCGGACAGGAACGCGGCGAAGACGAGATTCACGTCGAGCAGCGTGGCGATCGCGCAGTACGCCAGCAGCACCAGCACCACGTAGCCGACCGGGGACGCCTTTGACAGCACGTTCCAGCGCGCTTCGCTGACCCAGGCCAGCAGGCGCGGCATGACGGTCAAGCCGGCGGTGAAATAGAGCACCGCGTAGAGCACGTGCAGGGCGATGGCCTGCTGCGGGATCAAGCCCGACTTGGCCAGCGCGGTCGCGACCGCGAGCACGCCCCACAGCACGATGTCCTCCATCACCGCCACGCCCAGGATCAGGCGCGCGAAGCGCGTGTTGAGGATGCCCAGGTCGTGCAGGATCTTGGAGATGACCGGGATCGAGGTGACCGCCATCGCGATGCTCACCACGATCAGCAGCGAGGTGCGCTGCCCGGCGCTGCCGATCAGCGGAGCGGAAGGGATCAGCGGCGCGGCGATCAGCGCGAGGAGAAACGGCAAGCCGGTTCCGACGATGCCCAGCCAGCCCACCTCACGCCGGTCCTGGCGGTCGAACAGGCCCTTGGTCTCCGCGCCCGAGGCGAACATCAGCAGCAGCAACCCGAAGCTGGAGAGGAAGCCCAGCACGATCTGCACCTTGTTCACGCCCGCGGCGCCGCTGGAGAACAGCGAGGCCGAGAGGTGCGGCGCGAAGCGGCCCAGGAGCGCCGGGCCGATCAGGATGCCGGCCGCGATCTCACCGACCACCCGCGGCTGGCGAAAGTGCGCGAAGGCATGGCCCAGCACGTGCGCCAGGCCCACCACGACGAGCAGCAAGAGAATCAGCGAACCGAATTCCGAACTCGACACCCACGCCTCCAACACCAAGAGGGTTAGCCCCGGAATTGCTTCCGGACTCGGTTTGTCTTCGCGCTTGTAAGGATCGTGACGCGCGTTACGAACTCCGTCGTCGTTACACCCTGGGGGAGCTCCGCGTCGCCGACAGGCCAGGTTCGCGCCCCGCCCTGCCGCCATCCTGCGCACGGCTGGAGACTGGCCCGCCCTCGAGGCGGTCGGTCCGGCCGCAGCTTGACGTGCCAAGCGGGCGAGCCGGCGCGCGCGCCGTGAGCAACTTCCCTGCGGCGGGAACGAGTGTGACGGTGCTTTCATCCAGCCGCAGGACAGCAGGGGAGGGCGGGGAAACCCGCGCGCCGATGCAGCCGCCTCCGAAACGTACGAAGATCGTCGCGACCGTGGGACCGGCGTCGCGCGATCCGGCGACGCTGCGCGCGCTGTTCCTGGCCGGCGTCAACGTGGTGCGGCTGAACTTCTCGCACGGCAGCCACGAGGAGCACGCGGCGACGATCGCCGACGTGCGGCGGGTCGCGCGCGAGCTGCAGCTGCACGTCGCCATCCTGCAGGACTTGCCCGGGCCCAAGGTCCGCACCGGCACGTTCGGCGACGGGACCGCCGCGGTGCGGCTGGAGGCCGGCAAGCCCTTCACCCTCACCACCGAGCAGGTCCCCGGCGGGAGCGAGCAGGTCAGCGTCTCGTACGCCGGCCTGGCCCACGACGTCGAGATCGGCAAGCGGGTGTACCTGGCCGACGGCTCGATCGCGCTGCGCGTGACGGCGGTCGAGGGACCCAACGTGCGCACGGTCGTCGAGACGGGCGGCGAGCTGCGCGAGAAGCAGGGCATCAACTACCCCGACGGCACCTTCGAGCTCGACGCGGTGACCGACCGCGACCTCGAGCACCTCGACTTCGGCATCGCGCAGGGCGTGGACTGGGTCGCGGTCTCGTTCGTGCGCACCGCGCAGGACGTCTGGCGGGTCAAGTCGCGCATCGGCGAAGCGGGCGCGACGATCCCGGTCATCGCCAAGATCGAGAAGCACGAGGCGCTCGAGCACATCGACGACATCCTGCTCGTCGCCGACGGCATCATGGTCGCGCGCGGCGACCTCGGGATCGAGATCCCGCTCGAAGAGGTCCCGATGACGCAGAAGGACCTGATCGCGCGCGCCAACCGCATCTCCAAGCCGGTCATCACGGCGACCCAGATGCTGGAGTCGATGACCTTCTCGCCCCGCCCGACGCGGGCCGAGGCGACCGACGTCGCCAACGCGATCCTCGACGGCACCGACGCGGTCATGCTCTCGGGCGAGACCGCGCGCGGCCAGTACCCGCTCGAGGCGGTGCGGGTGATGGCGACGATCGCGCAGCAAGTCGAGTCGCGCTACCCGTTCAAGGAGATCCGCCGGCGGCGCGCGACCGACTACGGCCGGATCGAGACCGACGAGGACATCGGGGCCGCGATCGCCCAGGCCGCGGTCGGCTCGGCCGACGCGCTCGGCCTGCGCCTGATCGTGACCGGCACGACCACCGGCAACACCGCCCGCCACATCTCGTCCTTCCGCCCGCGTGCGCGGATCGTCGCGCTGACCCCGCTCGACGCGGTCGCGCGCCGCATGGCGGTGGTCTGGGGCGTCGAGTCGTCGGTGGTGCAGAGCTACCGCTACATCGAGACCCTGATCGAGATCGCCGAGGCGCGGGTGATCGCCGACGGTTACGCCGCCCCCGGCGAGACGGTCGCGATCACCAGCGGCATGCCGGTCGGCGCGGGCGGCACCAACGTGCTCAAGATCCACCGCCTCCCGGTGCACTGAGAGCGGCGCTACGCCGCGCGCGCCGCTTCCAGCCGAGCGAGCACCGCCAGGACGCGCTCGTCCGCGCCGGGCGGCGCGACGATGCCGATCGAGAGCGGCAGCCCGGCGGCGGAACGGGTGACGGGGAGCGTGGCGGCGGGACAGCCCCAGGCGGTCCACGGCCCTTGCGGGGACGGGTCGCCGGTGGTGGCGCGCGGCGGCGCTGCGTCGGCCAGCGGGAGCAGGACCGCGTCGAAGGCGCCGATCTCGGCCAGCAGCAGCGCGCGCAGCCGCTCGCGCTCGACCAGCGCGGCGTGATATGCGGCGAACCCGATCTGCGCCCCGCGCGAGATCAGCGCATCGACGCCGAGTGGAAGCGGGCCGCCGGCGCGGTGCGCGCATAGCGAAGCGTGCGCCTCGAAGGGCAGGATCGTGTCGACGACCGGCAGCATCGGCGCGAGCGCCGTCAGCGTCACATGCTCCACCGTCGCCACCGTGGCCGGAATCGCTTCCACCCAATCCGCCAGTGCGCGCAGGGTGGCGGCGGCGAAGCGCTCTCCCAGCGCGTCGCCCGCGTACGCCAGCCGCAGCGGTGCGGTATCCGCGAGCGGTGCGCCGCCGTCGAGCGATCCTCTCGCGTCGAGGTCAACGCGGTCGTCGTGCGGCACGAGGGGAAGCAACGTTCGCGCGACCGCGGTCACCGTCGCCACGTCGCGCGCGATCACGCCGACGGTGTCGAACGACGGCGCGTACGGGTTCACCCCGGCGAGCGGAATGCGGCCGTAGCTCGGCTTGAAGCCGACGACCCCGCAGTAGGCGGCGGGGCGCACGATCGAACCGAGCGTCTGCGTGCCAAGGGCGAACGGCACGTCGCCCGCCGCGACGGCAGCCGCGCTGCCGGCGCTCGAACCGCCGGGGGTGAGCCGCGCGTCCGCGGGATTGCGCGTCGGCGCAGGGTCGACCGAGGCCAGCGCGGTGGTGTGCGTCTTGCCGACCGGCAGCGCGCCCGCCGCGCGCAGCACCGCCACGCAGAACGCGTCGCGCTCGGCGACCCGCGCCGGGCGATCGCCGAGCCCGAGCCCGGTCGGCATCCCGGCCACGTCGATGACGTCCTTGACCCCGAAGCGCACGCCGACCAGGGGTTCCGGGCCCGAGCGCGCCGTCTCGGCGAACGGTGCGTCCTCGGGCACACGGTACGCCCAGGCGGCGTGCGCGTCGGGCGTCACGGCGTGACGGTCACGACCCGGACGTCGATCGTCTCGATCCGCACGTCCGACCGGCGCGCCGCGCCCGGGGCGCCGCTCGCGGTCACGACCAGGTCGAACGGCACGAACGTCACCTCGAGCTTCGAGGGGTCGAAGCCCTTGGCGCGCGCCAGCCGGGTCACGTCGAACAGCGTGCCGACGGCAGGCTCCGCGCCGCCGCCGTGCTCGTGATCGAGCCCGAAGAACGTGAGCTGCCCGACGTGGTAGGGGCCGCTCGGGTTCGGCGCGGTGCCCGCGGGCAGGCCGACGTAGACGTCGTACGCGACCGACGGGGGCTGCGTGAAGTGGATGCCGGCGAGCTCGATCACCAGCTTGCGCGGCGACTTCGCGCCGAACAGCACTCCGGCCGAGCGCCCGCCCAGGAGCTTCTTGGTCGCCAGCGGGATGACGCGGGTCGTGCGGCCGCTCGCCGAGAGCTGCACGCCGCCCGACGCACCCAGCTTGACCGCCTGCGCGCTGTCGAACTCGGTCAGGATGTTCGCCGCGCGCACGGCGCCGGTCGGGGCGGGCAACGGCTTGCACGTCGGCTTCTGGTCATCGTAGCGCACGTTGAGGTTCGCGTTGTTCGTGTAGAAGCGCCGGGCCTCGTTGTGGACCTGCCCGTCGGCGCCCATGAACTTCCACGGCTTGGCGTCGAACCAGCTCACCTGGTAGGGGCCCCAGTTCACCTCGCCCACGCAGTCCCAGAGCGTGAAGAGGTGGTCGATCTCGGCGTGGTGCGGCCAGAAGATCGGGTCGAAGGCCGCGGTGGGCACGGAGCCCATCCAGCCGGGGCTGCCGACCGCGCCGTGGACCGCGTCGTGCGGAACGCGCTCGATCAGGCCCTTGTTGGAGGGCTCGCTGCCGATCGCGATCAGCCCGCCGAACACGTTGGAGTCCGTGCTCCCGAAGTAGATCTTGTTGGTGAGCGCGGACAGCGAGGTCGCGCCGGGGCTGAGCTGACCGGTGCCGTCGTTGAGGCTGGGCGTGCGCTCGGGGATGTAGAGCGGGTTCGTATCCTTCGAGGCGGGCACGCGGTAGATTTCCGGCAGCTTGCGCTGGGCCGCGTTGGGATAGTTCCAGTACGGCAAGCTGAGGTTCGGGTTCTTGGCGGCCTTGCGCAGGAAGCCTTCGAAGTAGAACAGATACGCGCGGTGCCACAACAGGAAGTCCGCCGAGCCGTACGCGCTGCTGTGCGGGCAGTGGTTGAAGAACGACTTGACGGCCGTGACACCGGGGTCGCGCGCTTCGGCCGCGGCCAGCCAGTCGGCGCGCACGCTGTGGATCGCGGACTGGAAGAACCAGCTTCCGGGATCGGACGGCTTGAGGGCCATCATGGCGGCGACGCCGTCGCGCAAGCTCTTGACGCGGTCGGCGTCCTTGACGAACTCCTCCAGCGCCATGCGCGGCATCACCGTCTCGGCGCTCGCCGCGCGCGGAGCGCTCAGGAGCGGCAACGCCCCACCTAGCACGGCGGCCGCGGAAACACCAGCCCGCACGAAATTACGACGGTTCATGGACATGCACACCCCTATCACGACGACACGGCAGCCCAGCCGGAAAAGAGACCAGGCGCTCGATGCCGTCCTTCGTATACGGAACGAGCCTGCCCTTTGCCGCTTGCCGTCCTCAGGCGGGTGCACGGCTCCCGCTCACCACCCGCTCCACCGCGTCCGCGAACGCGTTCACGTCGTCCTCGGTGGTGTCGAAAGCGCACATCCAGCGCACCACCGACTGCTCGGCGTTCCAGACGTAGAAGTTGCGCTCGCGCTGCAGCGGCTCGATCGCGGCGGGCGGGAGCTGCGCGAAGACGCCGTTGGCCTGCACCGGGTAGGCGATGCGCACGCCGTCGATCGCGCTCGCGCGCCGGGCGAGCAGTTGCGCCATGCGGTTGGCGTGGGCGGCGCTGCGCAGCCACAGACCGTCGCGCAGCAGCGCCTCGAACTGCGCGGCCACGAAGCGCATCTTCGAGGCCAGCTGCATGCCCGACTTGCGCGCGTAGGGCAGCACCGCCAGCGCCGGGTGGTCGCGCACGAACACGATCGCCTCGCCGAATAGCAGCCCGTTCTTCGTTCCGCCGAAGGTCAGCACGTCGACCCCGGTGTCGACCAGCATGGCGCGCAGGTCGGCGCCGAGCGAGACCGCGGCGTTGGCCAGCCGCGCGCCGTCGACGTGGAACAGCAGCCCGTGCTCGCGCGCCACCTCGCCCAGCGCGCGCAGCTCGGCCAGCGAGTACACCGTGCCGACCTCGCTCGACTGCGAGATCGAGAGCGCCGCCGGCTGGACGTGGTGCGGGTCGCCGATGCCGTGCATGCACGAGCGCACCCCGGCCGGGGTGAGCTTGCCGTTCTCGGCCGGGACCGGCAGCAGCTTGCCGCCCGCGAAGCGCTCGTACGCGCCGCACTCGTCGACGTCGAGGTGCGCCCCCTGGGCGCAGATCACCGCCTGGTGCGGGCGCAGCGCCGCCGACAGCGCGACCACGTTGGCACCCGTGCCGTTGAAGGCGAACAGCACCCGCGCCTGCGGACCGAGCAGG
>JASLGJ010000094.1 GCA_030150085.1 Candidatus Elarobacter sp.
GTTCTCGCCCGCGGCACCCCCTTCGACTTCGCACCGCCGGTCAGGGCCGGAAACGTCACCCCCGGCGCTGATCGTCCGGCTGACCCGCTACCTCGGCGCGGGCAAGGGTAGCTAGGGCCAGCCGAATCGAACCGCGGCGTACCCGGGTTGGACGGAGCGTGTCCCTAGCCGATCCGCGCGCGCTCACCCTCCTGCTGCTGACCGTCCTCGTGTGGGGCTACAACTGGGTCCCGCTCAAAGTGGCGGTCCTGGCGGGGGTCGACCCGTACTGGCTGGCCGCGATTCGCATCGGGGGCGGCTCGCTCGTCCTGTTCCTCGTGCTGGCGGTGCTGCGGCGCAGCGTCGCGCCGCCGCCCGGGCGCGCGTACATCGGCATCGGGCTGGCGCAGGTCGCCGGCTTGGCGCTGTTCTCGACCGTCGCGCTGCACTTCGGCGACGTCGCGACGGTGACGGCGCTGGTCTTCACCATGCCGCTGTGGACCGCGCTGCTGGCGCTGCCCGTGCTGGGCGAGCGCTTGCCGCGGGCGCGCGTCGCCTGGCTGCTCGTGGCGGCGCTGGGGGTCGGAATCGTCGCCTCGGGCATCCGCGGCCGCGGCGACCTGATCGGCGGCGGCTTGGCGACGATCGCCGGCGCGTGGTGGGCGCTGGGCAACGTGCTGCAGCGCAAGGCCGCCTACGAGATCGACCTGATGCGCATGGCCGCCTGGCTGCAGCTCGTCGCGGCGGTGCCGCTGGCCGCCGCCGCGCTGCTGCTGGGCCCGCCCCCCGCGCACGTCACCCCGGTCATCGCCGGGACGGTCGCGTTCTCGACGATCGTCGGCAGCGCGCTGGCCTGGATGTGGTGGGGAACGGCGCTGCGCGCGCTCCCCGCCAACACCGTCGCGCTGGCCTCGTTCGCGATCCCCGTGATCGGCACGCTCAGCGCGGTGCTGCAGCTCCACGCGCTGCCGACGACCCGCAACGCGGTCGGCTTGGCGGTCGTCGTCGTGGGCCTGGTCGGCAGCGTGGTGAGCGCCGAGCTCTACTCGAAGCGCAGCGCGCGGATGGGGTCGAGCGCGGCGGCTTTGCGCGCCGGCCAGTAGCCGAAGAACACCCCGACCGCCGCCGAGAAGGCCAGCGCCAGGCCGACCGCGGGGAGCGGCACGGCCGCCGGCCACTTCGCGAACAGCGCGATCGCGCCCGCGCCGAGCACGCCCAGCACGACGCCGAGCGCGCCGCCGCCGGTCGAGAGCACGACCGCCTCGATCAGGAACTGGCGCAGGATCGCCGCCCCGCGCGCGCCGACCGCGACCCGCAGGCCGATCTCGCGCGTGCGCTCGGTAACCGAGACGAGCATGATGTTCATGATCCCGATCCCGCCGACCAGCAGCGAGACCGCCGCCACCGCGGCCAGCAGCAGGCCCAGGATCGACGCGGTCGCCGAGGCGGCGGCGGCGATGTCGGCCAGGTTGCGCACGGAGAAGTCGTCGGGCTGGCCGGCCACGATCCCGTGGCGCTGCTCGAGCGTGCCGGTGATCTCGCTCTGCACGGGGTCGATGTGCGCGGCGTCGACCGCCGAGACCATCAGCGTGCCGATCGTCGTGCCGCCGGTCAGCCGCTCGAGCGCGGAGGTGTAGGGAATCAGCACGGTGTCGTCCTGGTCCTGGCCCGCGCCGCTCTGGCCTTTCGCGGCCAGCGTGCCGATCACGGTGAAGGGCACGTTCTTGACCATCACGGTCTGCCCGACCGGGTCGCTGCGGCCGAAGAGCTGCTGCACGACGGTCTGCCCGAGCACCGCGACCTTGGCCGAGTCGTCGGTCTCGCTCTGCGTGAAGAAGCGCCCGCTGACGGTGTCCCAGGCCCGCACGGCGGTGTAGGTCGGAGCGACGCCGGTGACGGTGGTCTGCCAGTTCTGCTCGCCCGCGACGAGCTGCGTGCGCACGTTGACGGCGGGCGAGACGGCCTGCACGCCGGGCAGCTTCGCGATCGCGAGGCCGTCCTGGGCGGTCAGGGTCGACGCGCCGCCGGTGCCGGTGCGCGCGCCGCCGCTCTGCACGCTGCCGGGGATGACGACGACCAGGTTGGAGCCCAGGCCGTTGATCTGGTCGGCGACCGAGGTCTTGGCCCCGGTGCCGATCGCGACCGTGACGATCACCGCCGCGACGCCGATCACCACGCCGAGCATGGTGAGCAGCGAGCGCGAGCGGTTGCGGATCAGCGCCGAGAGCGCCATGCGGACGGTTTGCACGAAGCCGATCATGCGAGCACTTCTTCTTTCCGCGCGGTCGCGGTGTCCGAGACGATCTCGCCGTCGCGGAAGGTGACGAGCCGGCGCGCGTGCGCGGCGACGTCGGGCTCGTGGGTGACGAGCATGACGGTGATCCCGCGCTCCTGGTTGAGGCGGCGGAACAGCGCCATCACGTCCTCCGACGAGGCCGTGTCGAGCGCGCCGGTCGGCTCGTCGGCGAGGATCAGCTGCGGGGCGTTGACGATCGAGCGGGCGATCGCGACGCGCTGCTGCTGGCCGCCCGAGAGCTGGTTGGGCTGGTGCAGCGCGTACTTCGACAATCCCACCGCGTCGAGCGCTTCGAGCGCGGCTTTGCGGCGCGCGGCGGCCGGGACGCCGGCGTAGATCATCGGCAGCTCGACGTTCTCCACCGCGCTGGTGCGCGGGAGCAGGTTGTAGGCCTGGAACACGAAGCCCAGCGCGCGCGAGCGCAGGTCGGCCAGCGCGTCGCGGTCGAGCTTCGACACCTCGAGCCCGGCGAAGGCGTACTCGCCCGCGGTCGGGCGGTCGAGGAAGCCGACGATGTGCATGAAGGTCGATTTGCCGGAACCCGAGGGCCCCATCACGGCCAGGAACTCGCCCGGCTCGATGGTGAGGTCGACCCCGCGCAGGGCGACGACGTCGTCGCCGCCCTCCAGCGGGTAGACCTTGCGCAGGTCGCGGACCGCGACGACGGGGGTCATCGCGCGCCACCCAGGGCGCCGCCGCGGCCGGCGGCACCCTGCCCGCCGCGCTGCTGCTGGCCGCTGAACGGGTTGCTGCTGCCGCCGCTGCCGCCGCGGCGCGCGGTGCTCGCGCTGGAGTCGCCGATCACGACCGCGTCGTCCGCGGAGAGCGTGCCGCGCAGCGGGGTGACCGAGGCCTGCGTCTCGCCGACCAGGCCGACCGTCACCGGCACCGGCGCGAGCTTGCCGCCGCGCAGGACGAAGATCCGCCCGCGGCTGCCCGCGGTGACCGCACCGCCGCTCGCGGTGCTGGTCGCGCCCCACGGCGAGGCGCTGCCGGCCGCACCGGAGCCCGCGGCCGGCTTGGCGTTCGTGCTGGCCGCGTTCGCACCGCCTGCGCTGGCCGTGCTCGCACCGGAGGAACCTGCGCCGGCCGCGCTCGTGCCGGTCGTGGCGCCGCGGCGGCGCCGGCTGCCGGCGAACGCGCCGGCCGGAGGCTGGTAGCTGAAGGCCGCGAGCGGCACGATGGTGGCGTCGTCGACGTGCGCGACGCGGATCGTCGCGTTGGCGGTCATGCCGGGGCGCAGCGCGCCGTCCTTGTTGTCCACGATCACCACCGCGGTGTAGGTGACGACGTTCGACACGGTGGTCGGGTTCTGGCGCACCTGCTGCACGGTGGCGTGGAAGGTCCGGTTGGGGTACGCGAGCACGGTGAAGTCGACGCCGTCGCCGGCCCGCACGCGCCCGATGTCGGGCTCGCCGACCGCCAGGTCGAGCTCCATCTTGCCCAGGTCCTGAGCGATGGTGAAGAGCGTGGGCGTCTGCAGGCTGGCGGCCACGGTCTGGCCGATCGAGACGCTGCGCGCGATCACCGTGCCGTCGACCGGCGAGGTGATGATGGTGTGCGCGAGGTTGGCCTTGGCGACCGCGACTTGCGCCTGCTGGATGCCGATCGCCGCGACGCTGGCGTCGTGCTGCGCGGCCTGGTTGCCGGCGGTCGCGTTCGCCACGCCGGTCTGGTCGCTCGAGGCCTGCTGCTGCGCGCTGGCCGAAGCGGCCTGCGCGCTCGAAGCGTCGGCCTGGGCCTGGGCCTGCTGCACCGCGGCCTGCGCGCTGGTCAGCGCGCTCTGCGCGGCGACCAGGCTGGACTGGTCGGCGTCGAGCTGGTTCTGCGCGATGTAGCCCTGGGCCAGCAGCGCGCGGTCGCGGGCGACCGTCTGCTG
>JASLGJ010000131.1 GCA_030150085.1 Candidatus Elarobacter sp.
GGTGTGCGACGCGGCCGTGCCGGCCACGGCCAAGCGGGTGCGGGTCGGCGAGCGCGAGCTGCCCGCGCCGGCGCGCGATCCGAAGCGGATCGTCGTGCTGGGCGACACCGGCTGCCGGCTCGCCGGACCCCTGAACTCGCAGGCCTGCGACGATCCGGCGGCCTGGCCGTTTCCGCTCATCGCGCGCTCCATCGCGGCGGTTCGTCCCGACCTGGTCGTCCACGTCGGCGACTACCTGTACCGCGAGGAGGCCTGCCCGCCGCTGGCGCGCTGCGGGGGCAGCCCGCACGGCGACGACGCGCCGGCCTGGTTCGCCGACTTCCTCACCCCCGCCGCGCCGCTGTTCGCGAGCGCGCCGCTGGTGCTCGCGCGCGGCAACCACGAGGAGTGCGCGCGCAACGGCACGGGCTGGTTCCGCTACTTCGACCCCCACCCCGGCACCGCGTGCGCGAACGAGACCGCGCCCTACGCGGCCGATCTCGGCGACCTGCGGCTGGTCGTGTTCGACTCGGCGGTGGCCGAGGACCGCGTTCCCGACCCGCGCCACGGCGCGCTCTACCGGCCGCAGTTCGCGCGCGTGCGCGAGCTGGCGCAGGGCGCGAGCACGGCCTGGTTCGTCACCCACCGCCCGCCCTACACCAACGAGGACGAGCGGGTCGCGATGGACGGCGCGCTGGACCCGTTCGGCGCGGTGCTGGCCGGGCATCTGCACTTCTTCGCCGCGCTCAACGTCGCGCCGCCGCTCCCGCCGCTGCTGATCAACGGCGAGGGCGGAACCGCGCTCGGCCCCAACCTCGCGCCGGTGATGCGCTTCGCGACCGGCGACGTCAAGGTGGTGGGCGACGTGTTCGGGTCGGCGCACTTCGGCTTCGCGGTCTACACGCGCGAGGGCGCGGGCTGGACGATCTCGCTGCGCGACGCGGACGGGAGCGAACGGAAGCGCTGCGCGCTCGTCGAACACACCGTGCGATGCTGATCTCGCACGTCGACCTGCGGGTGCGCGACCGCGCGCGCGCCGAGGCCTTCTACGATCCGATCCTCACCCTGCTGGGCGCGACGATCTCGCGCGGCGAGACCTTCACCACCTGGGAGACCGGGCCCGGCGGCGACTGGTTCGGGATCACCGAGGACCCGGCGCTGGTCCCCAACCCGAACCGCGTCGCCTTCTCGGCCCCGTCGCGCGCGGTGGTGGACGCGGTCTTCGCCGCGCTGCCGAAGCTCGGCGCACGGAACGCCGAAGCGCCGGACGACACCTACGGCCCCCAGTACTACGCCTGCTTCTTCGACGATCTCGACGGCAACCGGCTCGAAGTCTGCGCCTTGGGCTGACGCGAGCGGTCTCGCGCGCCGCGCGGCTCGGGCCCGGCCGGCGGCTCGGGGCGGCGGCGGTCGAGCCAGGTCGACAGCAGCGCGATCGCGACCAGCACGAGCATCAGCACCCCGGCCAGCGGGTGCGCGGCGTAGCGCAGCGGGACCGAGCCGATCAGGGCGATCGCGGCGACGAGCGTGAGCGCCTTGGAGCGGCGCGAGAAGCGGGCCGCGTTCTTCCCGCGCGTCATCGTGAGGAAGAACACGTAGTACAGGAGCCCGGCGAGCTCGTAGGGATAGCCGGATCGAATCAGTGCGTCCACGTCGCAGCCGAGGTTCGCCGGAACCCCGCCCGGCACATGGAATACCGCCTCCGATGGGCAGCGCGGCGGTGACGGAGGCTCAGGTGCTGGTGGTCGGCGGCGGGATCGGCGGGCTGGCCGCCGCGCTCGCGCTGGCGCGCGGCGGCCAGCGCGTGCGCGTGCTGGAGAAGGCGAGCGCGTTCGGCGAGATCGGGGCCGGCATCCAGATCGCGCCCAACGGCTCGCGCGCGCTCGACCGGCTCGGGGTGCTGGAAGCGATCCAGGCCGGCGCGGTGTTTCCCCGCACGATTCTGTGGCTGGACGCGATCTCGGGCGAGCCGCTGACCTCGCTCGCGCTGGGCGGCGCCTTCCGCGCGCGCTACGGCTACCCGTACCTGGTGATGCACCGCAGCGACCTGCTGAGCGCGCTGCTCGCCGCCTGCCGCGCCGACGCGCGGATCGCGCTGGAGACCGAGCGCGACGTCGTCGCGATCGAGGACCGCGGTTCGTACGCGCGAGCCGTCTGCGCCGACGGCACGGCGCACCGCGGCGAGGTGCTGGTCGGCGCGGACGGCTTGCGCTCGCTGGTGCGCGAGCACGTCGTGGGCGACGGCGAGCCGGTCTGCTCGGCGTACGTCGCCTATCGCGGCACGCTGCCGGTCGCGCGGTTGCGCCGCGACGCGGATCTCGACGGCGTGCTGCTCTGGACGGGCCCGGGCATGCACCTCGTGCAGTACCCCATTCGGCGCGGCGAGCTCTACAACCAGGTCGCGGTGTTCGAGAGCGACCGCTACGCGCCCGGCTCGCGCGACTGGGGCACGCCCGAGGAGCTCGACGCGCGCTTCGGGCGCGGCTGCGAGCCGGTGCGCGCGGCGGCCGAGCTGATCGCGCGCGACCGCCGCTGGCCGATGTACGACCGCCCGCCGGTCGCGCGCTGGACGCGCAACCGGGTCGCGCTGCTCGGCGACGCCGCACACCCCATGCTGCAGTACCTCGCCCAGGGCGCCTGCCAGGCCCTCGAAGACGCGGTCGCGCTCGCCGACGCGCTCGCCGCGCACGATGACGTACTCGCCGGCCTGGCCGCCTACACCGCCGCGCGCGCGGCGCGCACCGCGCGCGTGCAGACCACCGCGCGCGCCTGGGGCGACCTCTGGCACCTCGACCCGGGTCCCGAGCTGGAGCGGCGCGACGCGCTGCTGCGGGCGCGGGCACCCGACGACTACTCCGAGACCGATTGGCTCTACGCCAACCCCGCTCCGAGCGACCTCGCGCGCATATCACCGGCCGGCACGTCAGCCGTCGGCACGTCACCGACCGGCGCGTCAGCCGTCCGCGATCACGGTCCCGGCGTCCAGCGGTAGGCGTCCCAGGTCGGGTTGAAGGCGTTGGGGGAGAAGCCGCCCAGCGCGTCGCGGTACGCGTACGAGTAGGACGGGTTGAACAGGTACACGATCGGTACCGCGTCCGCGACGCGCCGCTCGATCTGCGCGTACAGGCGCGCGCGCTCGGCGCGGCTGGGCGCGACCAGCGCGCGCCGCTCCAGCGCGTCGACCTGCGGGTCGCACCAGCGCATGTAGTTCGCGTTTCCCTTGCACGAAAGCAGGAACGAGTCGTCCGGGTCGGCGCCCATCGGCCAGGGCACGTAGGCCAGGTCGAACGCTCCGCTCGCCAGCGCACCGCCCTGCGACTTGGGCAGGAAGAGCTGCGCGTTGGAGAGCGACTTGATCGTCACCGCGAAGCCGCGCGCGTTGAGCTCGCTCTGGGCGACGACCGACACCCGCACGCCGGTCTGCGACTCGGGGAACTGCACGTAGGTCAGCGCCAGGCGCTTGCCGTTCTTCACCCGCACGCCGTCGGGGCCGCGCTTCCAGCCCGCCGCGTCGAGCAGCGCGTCGGCCGCGCGCGGGTCGTAGGCCGGCTCGCGCACGCTCGGGTCGCGCGCCCACGAGTTGAGCGGCTGGGCGGTGTCGACGACCGGGTAGCGCCCGAAGGTGATCTTCTGGGAGATCGCCGCGCGGTCGATGGAGGCCGCGATCGCGCGCCGCACCCGCACGTCGTCGAGCGGCGGGTGCGTCACGTTGATCGCGATCCCGGCGACGAGCGCGAGCGGGACCGTGCGGAAATCGAGCTGCGCCGGCGTGCCGAGCGAGGCGCGCTGCGCCGGCGAGAGCAGGTTCCAGTCGAGCGCGCCGCTCTGCAGCAGCGTGAAGTTCGTGCCGGGATCCGGAACGATCCGGACGTAGAGTTGCGCGAGCTTCGGCGCGCCGCGCCAGTACGCCGGATTCGGCTCGTACACCAGATGATCGCCGCGCGACCAC
>JASLGJ010000163.1 GCA_030150085.1 Candidatus Elarobacter sp.
GTGCTCGACCCGGTGCTGGCGGCGAGCGGCGGCGACGCCCTGGCCGACGACGCGACCCGCCAGGCCCTGCGGGACGCGCTCGTTCCGCGCGCGGCGCTGGTCACGCCCAACCTCCCCGAGGCCGGCGCGCTGCTCGGGCGCGAGCTGGCCGACGTCGCCGCGATGGAGGACGCCGGGCGGGCCCTGATCGCGCTGGGCGCGCAGGCCGCGCTGGTGAAGGGCGGGCACCTGGGCGGCGACCCGGCCGACGTGCTGGTCGAGGCCGAGGAGGGGCGCGTGCGCACGCTCGTGTCGCCGCGCGTCGGGGCCGAGCTGCGCGGCACCGGCGACCTGCTGGCGGCGACGATCGCGGCGTGCCTGGCCAACGGCGCGCCGCTGGGCGAAGCGGTCGAGCGCGCGCGGCGCCGGGTGCGCGAGGCGATCGTGCGCGGCGTGCCGTTCGCCGGCGCGCGCGTCGCGCTGCTGCAGTGACGGCGCGGCGAGTTTGCGCGCCGCAATAGGCCTGTTCTCACCGCGCCGAGTAACCTGAGGGGATGCCCCGCCCGACCGCTTCCCGCGCACGATGACGAACGCCGAGCTCAGCCAGCCGCGACCCGCCGCCGGTATCGTGACGCCGCCGCGCCGGCGTCTCATGTCGGGCATGCGCCCGACCGGGAAGCTGCACCTCGGCCACCTGGTCGGCGCGCTGACGAACTGGGTCCAGCTCGCCGCGACGACCGAGGCGTACTTCGAGGTCGCGGACCTGCACGCGTTCACCACCGGCTTCGAGGACCCGCAGGCGATCCGCGACAACCGCGACGACATGGTGCTGGACTGGCTCGCGGCCGGCATCGACCCTGCGCGCAGCACGCTCTTCCTGCAGTCGGCGGTGCCCGAGATCAGCGAGCTGCACGCGCTGCTCTCGATGATCGTCCCGGTCGCCTGGCTGCAGCGCGTGCCGACCTACAAGGACCAGATCGAGGCGCTCGGGCCGGAGATCGCGACGTACGGCTTCCTGGGCTACCCGCTGCTGCAGCTGTGCGACATCGCGGTCTTCCGCGCCGACGCGGTGCCGGTCGGCAAGGACCAGCTCTCGCACCTGGAGTTCGGGCGCGAGGTGGTGCGCCGCTTCAACCACCTGTACGGGGAGACGCTGGTCGAGCCGGAGGCGCTGCTCTCGGAGTTTCCCGCCCTGCCCGGCAGCGACGGGCGCAAGATGTCCAAGTCGTACCACAACACGATCGACATCGCCGACGACGAGCAGGCCACGTTCAAGAAGGTTCGCTCGTTCGTCACCGACCCGCTCAAGATCCGCCGCAACGATCCCGGCCGGCCCGAGATCTGCCCGGTGTTCGAGCTGCACCACCTCTCCAACGCGGCGCGCGTGCCGGAGATTCGCGAAGGCTGCGCCTCGGGCGCGCTGGGCTGCGTGGCCTGCAAGACCGAGCTCGCCGAGTCGCTCAACGCGTTCCTGCGCCCGGTGCGCGAGCGGCGCGCCGCGATCGACCGCGCGCGCGTGGCCGAGATCCTGCGCGACGGCAGCGAGCGCGCGCGAGAGGTCGCCAACCAGACCATGCGCGACGTCCGCCGCGCGCTGCACATCGCCGACGTGTAGCCGGCGGGCGCGTCAGTTCCGCCGGGCCGCGTTCTCCTCGTCGATCGCGCGCAGCGCGGTCACTTGGCGCTCGTAGGAGTTGAGCACGTAATCGGGCGTGCCGACGATCGCACTGTAACCGGGCAGGTACTCGTCGAGCTTCTCGCCCGGTTCGTACTCGTCGTAGCACGGCTCGATGCTGAACACGACTCTCAGCGTATCCCGCCGGGGCTTCCCGTTGATGATCGGGATCGAGCGGATACGCGCATCGCCTTCTTCGGCCACGACGATCTCTCCGAAGCTGATGAGGGGCGGAATCCGGCCGTCGCCGTGCGGGCGCGGATCGAGGATGTCGATGATGGTCTTACCGATCAGATCCGGGCGGATCGTCTTGGGACATTCGTACACGGCGTCAGCGCTCCTCAACGGTCAGGCGCGCCGATTTCGTCCAGCTTGTTCCAAATCCCGTCGATCCGGCGCTGCATGCGGTTCTCCAGGTCGTCGAAACGCTTGCGCCAGCGTTTGTCGACCTCGTCGAACTCGTACGCCGTCGCATCCAGCAGCATTTCCAACGCAACGTATACCTCATCCGCGCTCATCGCCATGCGCTCGATGGCGAGCGCCGGCGATGTCCGCGAGATGTCTCAGGTATGTCCGGCGTTCGCTCGGCTCGCGCCGGCGAACGGCGCGCGCCGCGCCCGGCGCGGCTAGCGGGTGTAGCTGGGGAGCGCCGCGCGGAGCTGGTCGAGGCCCCAGCGGATGTCTTCGACCGAGGTCGCGTAGGAGAAGCGCAGGTAGCCCTTGCCGCCCGGGCCGAAGGCCGAGCCGCCCAGGCAGGCCACGCCGGTGTTCTCCAGCAGCCACTGCGCGAGGTGGCGGTCGTCGTCGGTGATCCGCGAGACGTTGGGGAAGGCGTAGAACGCGCCCTCGGGCATCGTACACGACACGCCGGGCAGCGAGTTGAGCCCGTTCACGATCACGTCGCGGCGCTCGCGGAAGAGCTCGTTCATGCGCTGCACCGGGGCGTCGTCGCCCTGCAGCGCGGCGATCGCGGCGCGCTGCGCGAAGCCCGACACGCACGAGAAGGTGTTGTTGTTGAACAGCGTCACGGTCGCGGCGATGGCCTCGGGCGCGATGCAGTAGCCGACCCGCCAGCCCGTCATCGCGTAGGCCTTCGAGAACCCGCCGACCAGGATCGTGCGGTCGCGCATGCCGTCGACCTGGGTGATCGACTCGAACTTGGGCCCGTACAGGTTGCGCGAGTAGATCTCGTCCGCCAGCACGAGGAAGTCGTGCCGCTCGGCCAGCTCGGCGATGCGCTCGAAGTCCGAGCGCTGCAGCACGCCGCCGGTCGGGCTGTGGGGCGAGTTGATGACGAGCACCTTCGTCTTGGGGCCGACCTTGGCGGCCAGCTCGTCGAGGTCGAGCCGCCAGTCGTTGCGCTCGAGCAGGTTGACGGCGATCGGCTTGGCGCCCAGGTAGCTGGCCGCCGAGGCGTACGCGGGGTAGGCCGGGTCGGCGTAGATCAGCTCGTCGCCCGGGTCGAGCACGGCGGCCAGGGTGTTCCAGATGATCGGCTTGGCGCCCGCGCCGATCACCACGTTCTCGCGCCGGTAGGCCGGGGTCAGCCCGCGGAACGTGCTGTTGTACTCGGCGACCACGTCGCGCAGCTCGCTGATCCCGGCCGAGGGCGTGTAGTGGGTGTCGTTGGCGCGGATCGCCGCGATGCCGGCTTCCTTGATGTGCGCGGGGGTGTCGAAGTCGGGCTCGCCGATCTCCATGTGGACCACCCGCCGGCCCTGCGCCTCGATCCCCTTGGCGCGGGCCAGGACCTCGAACGCGCTCTCGGCGCCGAGCCGTCCGAGCGCTTCGCAGAGGTAGTCGGCGTGGTGGGCGATCGTCGTCATGGGAGAACCTGCACAAAGGAAGCGAGGTCGGCGGTCCGGGATCGCCGAACGCTGGCGGAACTGATGCGGACCCTGACGGAAGCTTTCGCGCCGGGCGCGCCGTCGTTACCCGAAGGGTTACGAACGCTCGTCGTTTCTCCCGACCGGACGGTCGAACCTGGGACGACCGTCCGCGCGACCTTCGCCTTCTACAACTTCGGCGGGGCCGCGGCGACCGGCTTGCGGGTCCGCTTCAGCGCGCCCGAGGGGCTGCGCTACATCCCCGGCAGCGCCCGGGTCGACGACCGCGCGCTCGAGGACGTGCGCGGCGAGACCGCCCTGCTGGCCGCCAACGGGGCCGACGTGGGCGAGGTCCCGCCCGGGGTCGAGCGGCGCATCGCGCTGGCCTACGTGCTGACCTCGACGGTCGAGAACGGGGCCGTCTTCGACCTTCAGGCGGCCTTGGTCGCCAACGAGACCGACGTCATCGGCTCCAACGTGGTCCGCCTGGTGGCCCAGAGCGCCCCGGTGCTGGACAACCCCGACACGGTCGCCTCGCTGGAGGCGGTGCGGGTCGCCGAGCCGGGCGAGGAGATCATCTGCTCGGCCCGGGTGCGCAACGCCGGCCACGCCACCGCCCACGACGTGGTGGTGGTGCTGCCCGTCCCCGACTTCACCGCCTACGTCCCGGGCAGCGCCCGGATCGACGGGCGCGAGGTCGCGATCGACGAGCGCGGGGGCGACCCGTTCGGCTTCGGCAACGCGAC
>JASLGJ010000175.1 GCA_030150085.1 Candidatus Elarobacter sp.
CGGCCAGGCGGTCCGCGCTCACGGGCGCGGGACGCCGCGCAGGATGATGCGCTCCAGCCAGCGCAGCGGCAGCGTGTTGAGCGGGTCGTGGCGGACCAGCGGCTCGACCAGGATCACCTCCAGCCCGGCCAGCTTCGCGCCCAGCACGTCGGTGAAGAGCTGGTCGCCCACGACGACGGCTTCGTGGGCCTGCAGCTCGAGCACGTTGAGCGCGCGCCGGAACCCGCGCGGGAGCGGCTTGCGCGCGCGCGGGATGCACGGCACGCCGAGGTCCTTGGCGATCTGCGAAGCCCAGGGCGTGCCGTTGTTGGTCAGCACCAGCACCTTGAGGCCGGCCGCTTTCGCCGCCGCCACCCAGGCCTCGTCCTCGGCCAGCGGCGCGAGCGTCCCCCAGCCCACGATCGTGTTGTCCAGGTCGATGATGACGCCCTTGATCCCGCGCGCCAGCAAGCGCGCCGGGTCGATCTGCGTGATGCGCGGCGCGTACTCCGAGGGACGAAAGAAGCCGAGCATCCTAACTAGCCGCTGCGCCGCGGTGGGCTAGGGCGTTCACCGCCGGAAGGATGCGCTCGGGCATTGCGACACCTGTACCCCGGGAGCCCATGGGATGAACCGGCACGCTCTTGCTCGGTTGCCGCTGGCTTTCGGGGATGTCCAGGGTGGCTTCGTAGGAATTTCAAATTATGGCGTGAAGCGGTGTAAGCGAGCAAGCCTCTCTCGAACCGTCTGACTAGCTTCTTCTGTCGCGAGGTGGACATGAACAGCAGCCGCGGGACTTTCATAGTAGCTGGCTCCTCCCTGCTGATGGCGTGCTCCGGCCGAACCCAAACGAGATTCATACCCGGGAAGCTGCGTCCGAGCTTTACCGAAGCAATGCCGGGAGACCCACCGTTGTGCACCTCGAGCAGCCAAGTCAACTGCATCGACCCGCAGAGCGGGCTGTATGTCATCGGCTCGGTCAGCGCGCGCATCGCACCGAGCTCGGTCCAGTCCAGTTGGTTCGCATCCGGCCAAAATAGCTACAGCGGGCCGTTGTATCGTTTTGCGACGGCTCTCGAGAAGTGTCTGAGCGACAATGCGGCCCAGCTCACCGCTTATGCGTTTTCCATGGCACGGTACCTCCAATCGAACTGGTCGACGTTCACCTCGGCGACGAGTGATTTGAAAACCTATGTCGGGGTGTATCTGGCCGGAGGTGCGACCGCATTCGAGCTGATCGGGGCCGTTCTCGCGACCCTATCGGTTAGCGAATGGGCGGTGCTGCTCTTGGCGCTCGGTGTGACGGCCTTCGAGATCGCTTCTCAGGTTCGCTGCTACGCACTGGCGAACGCGGCGATACAATGACGATCATGACCGGCGGCCCGCTGATCCTTGGGATGCTGATGCCGGTCGCCATCGCATGGATGATATTCAAGGAACGCCGGATGAGCGTGCGCGACGGAATCGCCGTCGTCGTGGCTACCGAAGTGATCGTGTACGGTTTGGCCGTACCGCACACCGTGTCGCCCTGGTTCGCGGTCTTCTGCACCGTTGTAATGTGGTCGATCCTATCTCGGAACACCGCGGTGAACATGAGCCGCCGCCTCGGCGAGCGGTTGAAGAAAAACGGCGCTCGTACGCCGCCGGCGAAGCGCGCCCCCTAACGGCCGAGCATCAGCGGATCGCGTCGACTTTGTCGGGCGGGACGAGGATCGCGAGCGCTTCGCGCTCGGCGCTGAACGTCACCGGGGTGTGGGTCGCGGGCTCGCTGTCGGCGTAGACCCGCCGCCGGCGGCGGGTGCGCACGGTGAAGCGGTGCCCGCGCAGCGCGGTGACGCTGGGCGCGTGCGGGAAGCGGCGCAGCGCGATCGAGGCCAGGATGCCCAGCGCGTGCCACCAGTGCTTGACGTCGATCACGTACAGCCACAGCCGCCCGTCGTCGAGCGCGCCCTCGGGGTTCTCCACCACCCCGCCGAAGCGGTAGCTGTTCGCGACGGTGAGCTGCACGGTGCGGTAGACCCGGCGCGTGCCGTCCTCCAGCTCGACCTCGACGTGGAACGGGCGCGCGTAGCGCAGCGCGCGCAGGGCGGTGAGCGGGATGGCGAGCAGGCCCAGGCGCTTTTTGACCCGGCCGGTCTGGAAGCGGGCGACGTTGGTCGAGAGCCCGATCGAGGCCTCGTTGACGTAGTCGAAGTCGTTGGCCTTGGCCACGTCGATCCGCTTGACGACCCCCTCGTCGACCAGCGCCGCGGCCTGCTCGAGGTCGAACGGGATGCCCAGCGTGCGGGCCAGCTCGTTGAACGTGCCCAGCGGCAGGGCGAGCAGCGGCAGGCCGCTCTCGCGCAGGCCCGCGACGGCCGAGATCAGCGTCCCGTCGCCCCCGCCGACCGCGACCAGGTCGGCCTGACCGGCGTGCTCGACGATGGCCCGCGAGAGCGCGCCCGGCGCGCCGTCGGTCCGCAGCTCGGTGACCGTGTGGCCGCGCGCGCGCAGCGCCGCGACGGCGCGGTCCCGCGCGTCGCGGCCGCGGCGAGCCTTCGTGTTCACCGCGAGGAGGACGCGCTTGGGCATGAGCACCCCGTACCCCGCCGGGCGGTCCCCCGAATCGAGGCGGACGTCCCGCGAGCGCTTCGGCCGCTCCATCGGTCACAATTGCCTAAAGACGGAAGGCCCGGTTCGGTCACCCGAAAAACGGTATCGGCCCTTTCTCCTCATGGAGCGCCCCGTCGTCGATGGGGCGCTCGGACTAGCTGGAGCAATGGACTGGGTGATGACGGCGGGTGTCCTGTCGTGAGCGACGTTCTGGTCCTGGGCGGGGGGATGGCGGGCGCGTGCGCCGGCTTCTTCCTGGCCGACCACGGCCGGGTGACCGTGCTCGACATGGAGGACGGGCTGGGCTACCACTCGACCGGGCGCTCCGCGGCGCTGTTCTCGGAGTACTACGGCAACCGCTGCGTGCGCGCGCTGACCGCCGCCGCGCGGCCATTCTTCGACGCGCCGCCGGCGGGCTTCGCCGCGCACCCGCTGCTGACGCCGCGCGGGGTGGTGGCGCTGGCCCCGCCCGGGGCCGAGGCCGAGGCGCGCTTCGAGGCGGTCCTGGCGGACGGACGGGAGTGCGCCTCGGGGGTGCGCGAGCTGGCCTCGGACGAGGTCCAGCGGCTGTGCCCGGTCCTGCGCCCGGACTGGTACGCCCGGGCCATGCACAAGCCGGGCGCGATGGACATCGACGTCGACGGGCTGCACCAGGGCTTCGTGCGCGGCATCCGGGCCAAGGGCGGAACGGTGCTGACCCGGGCCGCGGTGCGCGCGCTGGAACGGCGCGCCGGGCTGTGGCACGCCACGACCGCCGACGGCGCCGTCTTCGCCGCGCCGCTGGTGGTGAACGCGGCCGGGGCCTGGGCCGACGCGCTGGCCGAGCTGGCCGGGGTCGAGCCGCTGGGCCTGGTGCCCAAGCGCCGCACGGCCTGCATCGTCCCGCCCCCGCCGGGCCTGGACGTCACGGCCTGGCCGCTGGTCTGCGACGTCACCGAGACCTTCTACTTCAAGCCCGAGGCGGGCGGGCTGATGCTCTGCCCGGTCGACGCCACGCCGGTCGAGCCGGGCGACGCGCGCCCCGACGACCTCGACGTCGCGATCGCCGCGGCGCGCTTCGAGGAGGTCACCAGCCTGACCGTGCGGCGG
Source organism: Candidatus Elarobacter sp. (assembly GCA_030150085.1). GTDB lineage: Bacteria > Vulcanimicrobiota > Vulcanimicrobiia > Vulcanimicrobiales > Vulcanimicrobiaceae > Vulcanimicrobium. The sequence continues at coordinate 3,661 of JASLGJ010000175.1, forward strand.
ATCAGCCACCAGTGGGCGGGGCTGCGCGTGTTCGCCCGCGACGACACCCCGGCGGTCGGCCCCGCACCCGACGCGCCGGGCTTCTTCTGGCTGGCCGGCCTGGGCGGCTACGGCATCCAGATCGCGCCCAGCGTGGGTCGCGCCGTGGCCGCGCTGGCGAGCGCGGGGCGCCTGCCGGACGATCTCGCGGGGCGCGGCGTCACAGCCGATGCGCT
>JASLGJ010000241.1 GCA_030150085.1 Candidatus Elarobacter sp.
GCGATGGACCGCTTCACGATCGAGCGCGGTCCGGTCCGCGTCCCGGCCCTGGCCGCCCGGTAGGCCGGTGCGGCCGGTCCGCGGCGCTCACCGGCCGCCGAGCCGTTCCAGCAGCGCTTCGTCGGCGAGGCAGCGGTCGGCGGCGGAAAGGGCGGGGCGCAGCTTGTCAGCGATGCGCGCGGCCAGCCGGGCGCGCGCGGCGGGCTCGAAGCTCGCCCGGCGGGCCAGGAAGCGCTCGACCAGGATGCGGTCGCTCTCGGCGAGCAGCCCGGTCGCGGCCGGGGCGGCCAGGTAGGCGTCGAGGTCGGGCGCGGCGTCGGCCCGGTCGCGCACCACGATCGTGCCGGCGGCGAAGTCGCCCAGGCGCTTGTTCTCGGGCGAGATCAGGGCGCTGACCGCCGAGACCGCGTAGAAGCCGAAGAGCAGCTCGACCAGCCGCACCAGGTTGCGGATCACCGCCGCCCCGGCGTCGAGCGGGAAGCCGCCGTCGCGCACGACCCGCAGTCCCAGCGCGCGCTTGCCCGGCGTGCGGCCCGACCACCAGGTCTCGAAGATCACGAACCAGCCGAACACGACCGCGAACAGCACCAGCACCAGCAGCGCGAGCTCGACCCCGGCCAGGTACTTCGAGGGCAGCACGCGGGTCAGCGGCGGCGCGAGGAACAGCGCGCCGACGAAGAGCGCGAGCAGGATCGCGAGCTGCGCCAGCGCGTCGACCGCGATGGCCAGGAAGCGGCTGCCCAGCCCGGCCAGCTCGTAGCGGATCGCGACGGCCTCGCCCGTCCGGACGTCCACGGAGCGCTCCACCTAGCGGTAGTTCGCCGCGGGCGAGCGAAATGCGTGCCATGCGGGAGCGGCGCTTCGTCCTCGCCCGGCGGGCGCGCTGGGACCGGCTCGCGGCCCTGGTGGACCGGGCCGCCGGGCGCGGGGTGCGCGCGCTCTCGCCGGCCGAGATCGACGAGCTGGCGCTGGCCTACCGCGCGGCCACCAGCGACCTCGCCATCGCGCGCACCCGGGGCGAGGACCCGGTCGTGCTCGAGCACCTCAACCGGCTCACCGCGCGGGCCCACGCGGTGGTCTACGTCGCGACCGCGCGCAGCGGCTGGAGCCGGGTGCGGGCCTTCGTCGCGCGCGGCTTTCCGCGCGAGGTGCGCCGCTCGTGGGCCCCGATCGCGTTCTGCGCGCTGGTGACGGTCGTCGCGGCGCTCGTCGCCTACGCCGCGGTCAGCGCCGACCCGAGCAACTACGCCGCGCTGATGGCGGGCCAGGAGCCGCCGGTGGTGAGCAAGTCGTTGCACGACTCGAACTTCGGCTTCGACCGGGCCTACTCGTCGGCCCAAGCGGCGCTGATCGTGACCAACAACGTCAAGGTCGCGGCGATCGCGTTCGCGGGCGGGATGACGGGCGGGCTGCTCACCGGCTGGATCATCCTGGAGAACGGGCTGATGGTCGGGGCCTACAGCGCGCCCTTCGCGCGGGCCGGCTTCGGGGCCGACTTCTGGGCCACCATCGCGCCGCACGGCGTGCTCGAGCTGAGCGCGATCCAGATCGCGGGCGGGGCGGGCCTGGTGATGGCGGGCGGCTACCTGCGCCCGGGCCGGGCCCGGCGGCGCGAGGCGCTGGTCGTCGCGGCGCGCCGCGCGGGCACGCTGATGATCGGGGTCGCGCTGATGCTCTGCGTGGCCGGCACGATCGAGGGCTTCATCTCGCCCCAGCGTCTGCCGATCCCCGTGAGAGCGGCGATCGGGGCGTTCACCGCGCTGGTGATGCTGGCGTACTTCGCCGGCGGCTCGCGCGAGGCTCCCGGAGACTCCGCGGACACGCAGCCGACCGTCTGATCGCGGCTGAGGGGCGGCGATCCGCGCTCGTACCGGGGCGGGGAACGGGCGGGACCGGTGCTGCGTTTCTGGGAAGCCTTCGGGTCGTCGGGAGATTCGACTTAGCAGCCGAGCGACTTTGACATTGCCCTTCCGCCTTTCCCTCGCCTGAGCTCTCAGCAAAGAAACCGTGAACACTCGCTTCGTCACCGCTCTCGTCCTCGCGTCCCTGCTGCTCGGCCGGGCGGCCGCCGCCCAGACGGTGGAGGCCCCGCCGCCCGCCGCCCTGCCCGCGGCCGGCGTGATTCCGCCCGGCCTGACGCTCGACGTGACCGGTTCGCCGGCCGCCGACGGCAACGTGCTCTACGCGAAGATCCAGGCCGCGCTGGACCGCGCGATCCGGCCGACGCTGCGCCCCGGCGCGGGCCTGCGCTTCGGCGCGGTGAACCCCTGGCCGCTGCTCCCGCTCGCGCCCGGCCAGCGCACCGCGGTGAACGTGACGACGACGGTCGCGGGCGACGGCACGACCGTGCCGGTGAGCGGCACGACGACGGTGACGGTCGAGAACGTGCCCGTCACCCCCGCTCGCCCGAGCATCCTGTTCCTGAGCGACGACCCCGAGTACCTGATGAGCGACGGGCTGGTGTTCCGCGGCACGGTGAGCGCCGAGCGGCCCGCGCGGATGTACTACTACCACTCCGACATCGGCGTGCCGCGCGACGTCGACGTCGTGCTGACCGCGAGCGCGCCGGCGCGCGTGCACCTGCTCGAGTCCGCGGCGGGGCCGGAGCTCGACGTGATGAACGTCGGCCACGTCGTGTCGCGCGACTTGCTGCGCTACCAGCAGTCCAACCAAGGCACGGTGGTCGACGTCGGGCCCGGGCAGCCGTTCGTGGTGCGGCACGCCTTGATTCTGCAGAGCGAGGTCGTCGCGGGCGCGATCGACATGCACGTCGTGAGCGGCGGCCCGGTGGCCGTCTCGGTGGTCGCCGCGCCGGCCGGCAGCCGCCCCGACACGTACCTGAACGGCCCGCGGGTGGCGTTCGACGGCCACAACCGGCACGGCGTGTTCGACCTGACCAGCATCGGCGTCATGTCGCGCTCGTACACCGCGGGCGGTCCCGACGTGGCGGTGCAGTACGCCAACCGCACCGCGACGCCGCGCAACCTCGACGCGGCCGACCCGGGCCACGACTTCGGCGACTACGGCGTGGTGCACCGCATCACGTTCGCGCTCGACAACCCGACCGACACCGCGTACCCGATCTATCTCTACGAGAAGCCGCTGGGCGGCCCGGTGCGCAGCAGCTTCGTGGTCGACGGCCAGCTCAAGGAGCTGGGCTGCGCCCGCGTGCCCAAGCCGTACCTGGTCGCGCAGTACCAGCTCCCGGCGCACTCGACCGGGGCGACGACGACCGTCACGATGACCGACGGCGGCTCGTTCTACCCGCTCGAGTACGGCGTCACCAGCACCCAGCCCGTGCCCTACACGCCTCCGGTCGGCTCGCCCGACGGCTGCTCCGCCAACGTCCCGGCCTTCAACGAGCCCGCCTCGTAGCCGGCACCGACCTGGGTTCCCGGCTGCCGGCGAGACCGGCCGCCGACGAGCCAAGCCCAGTGAGACCGCCCTATCTCTGGCTAATAGGTACCATGTAAATTAGCTCGTACTGTAGTCTCCGCGTATGTCCGCCTCCGGAGACTGCCGTTGATCCACCTCGTGCTCAAGCGCTCCGGCACGGTCATCGACGTCCTCGGCCCCGGCGGCGAGCCGCGCTTGGCGCTCCCGCTGCTCGGGTTCGCGCGCGGGACCGTGGTCCCGCTGCAGCGCCCGGCGGGCGAGGGTCTTCCGCCCGGCCACTACCTGGTCGCCGGCTGGGCGCGCGGCGGCCAAGCCGGCCCGGCGCGCCTCGAGCTGGCCGACCTCGACCGCTCGACCGAGGTCCGGCTGATCGACGCGGGCAGCGCCCGGCGCGCTCCAGCGTCGCGCCTACTCGAGGTGCGCGGGCTCGCCGCGCCGCCCGCCCAGCCCGCCGGTCGGC
>JASLGJ010000590.1 GCA_030150085.1 Candidatus Elarobacter sp.
GGCCTCGGTCTCGAAGATCGGCGAGGAGCAGCTCTTCTACGCGATGAGCCGCGGCCTGAGCGAGGCCGACGCGACCGCGATGATCGTCAACGGCTTCTTCGACTTCTTCGTCAAGGAGCTGCCGATGGAGTACGCGGTCGAGCTCAACCGCCTGATCAAGATGGAGATGGAAGGCTCGGTCGGCTAGACCGCCCGAGCCCTCGAAAACGCGCGCGGCGCCGTCATCGACGGCGCCGCTTTCGTTGTACGGGCGTGGCTGGTGAAGCGGCGATGGCGGCTCGAAGGCGAAGCGGGGGCGGGATGCACGCTCGATCGGTCCTCGTCCTGGCGAGCGCTCTGGCCGCCGTTTCGCTCGCCTCCGCCGGGCCGGCGCGGGCCGAGCGGATCTGCGCCTTCTCGATCCCGGTCGAGATGGTCGACAAGGTCTTCTCCGGCAACGCGCGGCCCGGGGCTCCGTTCCGCTTCAAGGTCCGGGCCGCGGCGCAGCTCGACGACGGCACGCCGGTGCCGGCCGGGACGCTCGGCTACGGCGTCGTGCGGGGAGCCAGCGCGGCCGGGCGGCACAACCACGACGGCATGGTCGCCATCGAGCCGCGCTACCTGGTGCTGCCGGCCAAGCACGGCCCGGTGCGGGTCGTCCCGGTGACCATGAACCCCATGCTGCCGGTGGCCTGGACGCCCTCGGAGCCGCTGCTCCAGAAGGGCGCCTCGCACATCCCGCTCCCGGTTCCGGGGCTGGCGATGACGGCCATCAACACCGTGCGCTGGGGGCGCAACATCACCTTGGGCCCGGGCTTCACCTTCACCGTGCTGCCGGCGGAGAATCTGTCCAAGGGCCCGATCTGCTGACCGCCGGCCCCGCTACTGGGCGGGGTCGGCCGGCTTGATGCCCAGCAGCTCGACGTCGAAGTCGAGCGTCGCGTTGGGCGGGATCACGCCGCCCGCGCCGGCCGCGCCGTAGGCGATGCCGGGCGGGCAGACCAGCTTGCGCCGCCCGCCGATCCGCATGCTCGCGACGCCCTCGTCCCAGCAGGCGATCACGCGGTGCCGCCCGAGCGGGAACTCGAACGGCGTGCCGCGGTCGCGCGAGCTGTCGAACTTCTTGCCGTCGGGGAAGGTGCCGGTGTAGTGCACGACCGCGATCTGGCCGGGCTTGGGCGCGGCGCCCTTGCCGACCGCGACGTCGGTGTACTTCAGCCCGTCGGGCAGGGTGACGGTCTTCCCGGCCTTGGCGGCGGCGGCCGGAGCGTGCTTGGCGGGCATGGCGGCGTGCTTGGCGGGCGCGGGCGTCGCGGCGAGGGCTGCGCTCGGGGCGGCCAGCAGCAGCGCCAGGACGGAGATGGCGGGACGGGTCATGCGGCGCCATTCGCGAACCCGGCCCCGTGCCCCACCCGATCGCCAAGACCTCCGACGTCCCGCCCGGAACCGCCAAGCGCTTCGACGTCGACGGGACGGAAGTGCTGCTCTGCAACGTGGGCGGCGCGTTCTACGCCGTCGAGGACGTCTGCACGCACGACGGCGGCCCGCTCGACCAGGGCGAGCTCGAGGGCTGCGAGATCATGTGCCCGCGCCACGGCGCGCTGTTCGACGTGACCACCGGCGCGGCGCTCACCCTGCCGGCGGTCGTGCCGCTCCCGACCTACGCCGTCACCGTCGACGGGGACGACGTCTCGGTCGAGGTCTGAGCACCGGCTTCGCCCGGCGGCGGCTTCGGCCGTAGGCCGAAACGCGAAGGATTCGCCGCAGGCGAATCCACTAGAGGTGCTGGTCGGGGTCGGCCCGGTTCATGTCGGCCTGGTCCTCGCGGTTCTGGTCCTCGTCGCTCTCGCCGTAGACGACCGAGGGCGTCTGCGAGATGCCGGCCACGTCGGCTTCCGCCCGGCTGAGGGCGGGCTCGTCGTCGCCTTGGGTGCGGAGCTGGCGCGGCATGCCGGAGTCGGCGTGGTCCGTCACCTCCGAGGGGAGCGCGTTCTTGTAGTCGCCCTGCTGCTCGGTGTCGGTCGATCGTTCCATACCGGCGAGCGTACCCACGGCGGGCGCAGCCGACCCCGGCGACGCTAACCGATTGTCGAACGACGGCCGCGCCGCCGCGCGCTACGATGGCGCCATCATGGCGACGAGACTCCTGGTCTGCCCGCCCGCGCACTACGACGTGCGCTACGCGATCAACCCCTGGATGAACGGGCACGTCGGCGACGGAGCGCCCGACGCGGCGCGCGAGTGGGACCGCTTCACCGAGCTGCTGGGCTGCGTCGCCGACGTCGAGCTGGTGACGGTCCAGTCGAGCGAGCAGACCCCCGACCTGGTCTTCACCGCGCACGCCGCGCTGATGGTCGGCAACCTCGCCGTCGTGTCGTCGTTCCGCCACGCCGAGCGGCGCCGCGAGCAGCCCGTCTACCGGGCCGCGCTGGCCCGCGCCGGCTTCGCCACGACCTTCCTGCGCCAGACCTACTTCGAGGGCGCGGGCGACGCGCTGTTCGACCGCGTGCGGCCGCTGCTCTACGCCGGCTACGGCTGGCGCAGCGAGCGCGGCGCGACCCTGCAGCTGCAGGAGATCGTGGGCTGCCGGGTGCTCCCGCTGCTGCTCGTCGACGAGCGCTTCTACCACCTCGACACCGCGCTCTGCCCGCTGGGCAGCGGGCACGTCATGGCCTACATGGACGCCTTCTCGCCCCACGCGCAAGCGCTGCTGCGGCGCGCGGTCGAGCCCGGCTACCTGATCGAGCTGTCGGTCGACGACGCGCTGCACCTGGCCTGCAACGCGCTCGAGGTCGGCGACGCGCTGGTCATGCACGAGTGCTCGCGGCGCCTGCGCGAGCGGCTGCACGGCGCCGGCTACCGGGTGTTCCGCACCGATCTCTCGGAGTTCCACAAGGCCGGCGCGTCCGCCAAGGGCTTGGCGTTGCGCCTGGACGACGGACCGGCGGCGCTCGCGGCGGCGGCGACCGCATAGCACGCGACGCGGCCGCGGCGGAGCAACTCGGCCGGTTCGGGCGCGGTCAACCGGTCATATGAAGAGCCTCACCATCAACGGGACCGCGCACGACGTCGACGCGCCCGACGAGATGCCGCTGCTGTGGGTCATCCGCGACATGGTCGGGTTGACCGGCACGAAGTTCGGCTGCGGCGTCCAGCAGGGCGGCGCGTGCACGGTCCACCTCGACGGCGAGGCGGTGCGCTCGTGCACGACCAGCGTCGCGCAGGCCGCGGGCAAGCAGATCACCACCATCGAGGGCTTGCCCGGCGACGGCAACCACCCCGTGCAGCGGGCCTGGATCGAGCAGGCCGTGCCGCAGTGCGGCTACTGCCAGTCGGGCCAGATCATGTCGGCCGCGGCGCTGCTGGCCAAGACGCCCAAGCCCGGCGATCCCGAGATCGACGCGGCCATGAGCGGCAACCTCTGCCGCTGCGGCTGCTACGTGCGGATCAAGTCGGCGATCAAGCGCGCGGCGGAGCTGGCCTGATGCGCCGCGACGCGTTCCTCACCGTCACCGGCACGCTGGGCGCGGGCCTCGCGCTGGCCGTCGCCGGCTGCGCGCCGCGCAAGATCGCGACCGTGCCCGACTACCAGCCCTCGCCCGAGCCGAGCGTCACCTTCGCGCCCAACGCCTGGGTGCATCTGCGCACCGACGGCACCGCGGTGGTGATGCTCAACAAGAGCGAGATGGGCCAGGGCGTCTACACCGGCCTGCCGATGCTCGTCGCCGAGGAGATGGACCTGCCCTGGGAGCGGGTGCGGGTCGAGATGGCGCCGGCCGAGGACCGCTACGCCGACCCCGTGTTCAAGGACATGACGACCGGCGGCAGCACCAGCATGGCGGTGATGTACCCGCTGCTGCGCGGCGCGGGCGCGGCGGCGCGCGCCATGCTCGTCGCCGCGGCGGCCAAGCGCTGGAGCGTTCCCGCGGCGGAGCTGACCACCAAGGACGGCGCGGTGCGCCACGCCGCGTCGAACCGCACGCTTTCGTACGGCGACCTCGCGGTCGAGGCCGGCACCATGCCGGTGCCCAAGCAGGTCGCGCTCAAGCAGCCCGGCGCGTTCTTCCTGATCGGCACCTCGCCCAAGCGCCTGGACGTCGACGACAAATCGCGCGGCAAGGCGCTGTACGGCATCGACGTCAGCGTACCCGGGATGGTGTTCGCCAACGTGCTCAAGGCGCCGACCTTCGGCGGCACGGTCGCGAGCGTCGACGACGGCGCGGCGCGCAAGGTCCCGGGCGTGCTCGACGTGGTGAAGATCTCCAGCGGCGTGGCGGTCGTGGCGAGTAACACGTGGGCCGCGATGCAGGGCCGCGACAAGCTCAACGTGACCTGGCACGACGGCCCGCACGCCCGCATCAGCACGCCGCAGCTCTTCGCCGACGCCGAGAAGGCCGCGCGCACGAGCGGCGTCGTGGCGGGCAAGCACGGCGACGTCGACCGGGCGGCCGGCCGCCCGCTCGAAGCGGTCTACAAGGGTCCCTTCCTGGCCCACGCCGCGATGGAGCCGATGAACGCCACCGCCGACGTGCGCGACGGCGCGTGCGAGGTCTGGGCGCCGACCCAGGTCCAGACGCGCAGCAAGACCGCGGCGATGAAGATCACCGGCCTGCCCGCCGACAAGGTGAACGTCCACACCACGTTCATGGGCGGCGGCTTCGGGCGCCGGCTCGACGCCGACTACGTGGTCGACGCGGTCGAGATCTCCAAGGCCGTCAAGAAGCCGGTCAAGGTGACCTGGCGGCGCGAGGACGACATCAAGAACGACTTCTACCGCCCGATGAGCGTCAACGTGGTGCGCGCCAAGCTCGCCGACAACAAGGTCACGGCCTGGGAGCACCGCGTCGCCTCGCCCTCGATCGTCAAGCGCTGGGCGCCGCCGATGTTCAAGGACGGGGTCGACTTCTCCGCGGTCGACCAGGTCACGCCCGAGTGCTACGCGTTCCCGAACGCGCGCACCACCTACGCCGACTTCGATCCCGGCGTGCCGGTCGGCTTCATGCGCGCGCCGGGCGCGAACTGGAACACCTTCGTGACCGAGTCGTTCGTCGACGAGCTGGCCCATGCGGCCGGGCAGGACCCGCTGGCCTTCCGCCTGGCGCTGCTCTCGCCCAAGGCCACGCGCGAGCGGGCCGCGCTCGAGACGGCCGCCAAGGCCGCGAACTGGGGCCACCCCAAGACACCGGGCGCCGCGCACGGCATCGCGCTGACGAACTGGGGCGGCAGCATCGCCGCGCTGGTCGCCGAGGTGTCGATGAAGGGCAAGGACGTCGTGGTCCACC
>JASLGJ010000302.1 GCA_030150085.1 Candidatus Elarobacter sp.
CGCCGCCGGCCTCGGGCACGCCCGACTCGACGAGCTGGCGGTACTGGGTGAGGCGGTTGGTGAGCTGGGTGACCTCGGCGTCGAGGGCGTAGCTCTGGCGGATCGCGGCCGACAGGTCGGCCGTGTCGTAGGTGTAGTCGAAGCGCCGCAGGGCGTTGGAGATCTGCTGGGCCTGGCCCTTGAGCTGGGCGTACGAGCGGCGGATCGCGGTTCCGGTGACCTTGTAGGCGGGGTAGTTCGAGAGCACGATGTCGCGCTTGATCTGGGCCTGCTCGATCTGCCCGCGCATGGCTTGCACGCGCTCGTCGCGGGGCGAGTACTTGGCCGCGACCGCGAGCGCGTCGAGCGCGTTGTCGAACAGCGAGGCGGCGAAGTCTTTCTGCGCCAGGCGGAGCTGCACGCCGATCAGGCCGTCGCGGGCGTGCGGGTTGGCCGGGTCGATCTTGAGCGCGAGCTGGTAGGCCACCGAGGCGTCGGGATAGTTGCCGTGCGCGAGCGCGATGTCGCCCTGGTGGTTGCGCGTGCGCACGATCCACTGTGCCACGCTCGATGCGCAGCCGGTCGTGCCCAGCGGCAAGAGCGCGCAGACCAGCAGCAGGGCGAGAAGGCGGAACGGGCGGCGTACGGTCATGGTGCTAGTGTCTCGAGTGGGTGATCCAGAAGTTCGCCACCGCGGCGATGTACTGCGCGGCCGGCGTGAGGATGAGCTGGGCCAGCAGGGTGCCGGCGAAGGCGGTGACGATCAGCCAGAAGATCATCGCGCTGACGTCGCTGCGCGGGCGCTCGCCGCGCACCGTCTGGTCGACGATCAGCGCCGTGGTCGGGTCGATGAACAGCGCGAAGGCGATCGTGCCGATCCCGTTCACCAGCCCCGAGAGGCCGCTGGCGGTGGTGCGGGCGTGCAGGTCGATGTCGCTGGCGTAGAACGCCGCCACCACGCCCACGGAGTAGACCGCGAACAGGATCGTGTTGGCGATCAGCAGCTTGCGCGGCACGCCCGCGAGGGGAAAGTCGGCCAGCGTCACGCGCGGCGGGTGGAACAGCGCGTAGGCCAGATCGCGCAGCACGCGCGGGTCGAACAACCGGGTCAGCGCGTGCGGGATCGAGCCCAGCCGCTCGAAGGCCCGAATGCCGCGCAGGAACATGGTCAGGAACATCGGCAGCAGCAGCGCGCCGATCACGATCCCGGCCGAGCCGCCCGCCACGACCAGGCGCATCTGCAGGTCGAAGCGGGCCAGCAGGTCGGGCGGGAGCGAGCTGAGGCCCTGGCGCGCCGCGGCGTTGGCGGGCAGGTCGGCCAGCGCGCCCAGCGAGGGCACCATGAACAGCGAGGCCAGCCGGCTGGCGGTGACCAGCAGGCTGAAGAGCGAGATCGCGGTCGCGATCCGGCCCGACACGACGCCCGCGTAGCGGGCGGCGTAGGCGCCGATCTGGATCGCCTGCGTGACCAGGGTCAGCGTGACGGCGATGATCAGGTTCGGCGTGAGGACGTCGCTCACGCGGCGGCGGCTCCCGGCAGGCGCACCGCGCGCACCTCGGCCGGGCCGAGCACGCACAGCCCGCGCTGCGCGGGGGCGAGCAGCTCGCGCGCCAGCGCGTCCACCGCCGCCGCGTCGACCGCGTCGAAGGCGGCCTCCACCTCCTCGGCCTCGATCTGGCGCGCGTGGACCAGCTCGTTGCGCGCCAGGCGCGCCATGCGGTTGAAGGTGCTCTCCAGCGCCAGGGTCAGGTTGCCCTTGAGGTGCTCGCGCGCGCGCAGCACCTCGTCCTCGCGCACGCCGTCGTGCAGCAGGCGGTCGAGCTCGTCGGAGACGACGTCGACGACCTCCTGCACGCGCTCGGGCGAGCAGCCCGCGCTGATCCCGAACAGCCCGGCCTCGCGGTAGCCCTGCTGGAAGGTCGAGATCTCGTAGGCCAGCCCGCGCTCCTCGCGGATGCTCTGGAACAGCCGCGACGACATCCCGCCGCCCAGCAGCGTGTCGAGCACCGAGAAGGCGTAGCGGCGCTCGTCGCGCAGCGCCAGGCCCGGCGTGCCGAGCAGCACGTAGGCCTGCTCGGTGTCGTCGACGGTGACGTCGAGCGCGGGCGCGTAGCGCGGCCGCTCGGGCTGCGGCGGGCGCGCGCTGCCGGCGAACGCGGCGAAGGCCTCGCCGACCAGCCGCACGACCTCGTCGTGGTCGACGTTGCCCGCCACCGTGACGATCGCGGTCGCGGGCGTGTAGCGCGCGTCGCGCCAGGCCAGCAGCTCGTCGCGCTCGATGGCGCTCACCGTGTGCGCGTAGCCCACGGTCGGGTCGGCCAGGTGGGAGCCGCGCCAGAGGGTGCGCGCGAAGCGCTCGTTGACGACGTCGCCCGGGTCGTCGTCGTACATCTTGATCTCCTCGAGCACGACCTTCTTCTCTTTGCGCAGGTCGGCCGGGGCGAACAGCGCGCGCTGCAGCATGTCGCCCAGCACGTCGAGCGCCAGCGGCAGATGGCGGTCGACGACGTGGGCGTAGAAGCAGGTCGTCTCCTTGTCGGTCATGGCGTTGAGCTCGCCCCCGACGGCGTCCATCTGCTCGGCGATCTCGCGCGCCGTGCGGCGCGCGGTGCCCTGGAAGACCATGTGCTCGAGCAGGTGCGAGAGGCCGCGCCGCTCGGCCGGCTCGGCCGCCGAGCCGACGTCGCACCACACCCCGGCGGTCGCCGAGCGGACGTGGCTCATCGTTTCGGTCAGCACGCGCAGACCCGAGGGGAGCGTCGATATGCGAATCATCCGCGGGTGCCTTTCGACAGGGACGCGCGGAAGGCCGGGTCCCAGAACACGTCGCGCCCGTCGCGCAGGCGCGCCTCCACCGCGCCGCGCTCTGCGCGCGGCACGGCGATGGAGAACACCGTCGCGGAGGTCGGCTTGGCGTAGTCGCCGCTGACCACTGTGCCCTTGCCCGCGTCGAGCGGCACGGTCGCCCACAGGTCGATCTCGTCCGCCTCGGGCGCGGCCGCGTACGCGCCTGCGATCAGCCCGGCAACCTCGGCGTTCCAGCCGCGCAGGTCGAGGACGCGGTGGAAGCGGGTGCCGCTCAGCACCAGCCCGCAGTCGGCGTGCCGGCCGACCCGCTCACAGCGCACGTGGAGCAGCTGGGCCGGCAGCGGGCGGGCCAGCAGCGCGCTCGCGATCC
>JASLGJ010000363.1 GCA_030150085.1 Candidatus Elarobacter sp.
CGTCCGGGCTCCATCGGGCAGGGTGCAGGATAACGTCCTGTCGGGGCGACTCGAAGGAAAGTGCCACAGAAACATACCGGACGGCTTCGCACGGTTCTGCCGGGCGAAGCTTCCAAGGGTGAAATCGTGCGGTAAGAGCGCACGGCGTTCCGCGGTGACGCGGGCGCGGGTAAACCCCACCTGGAGCAAGACCGCTCGATCGCCTGCACCTCGGTGCAGGCCCGCCGGCCCGGCGGAACGAGCTCACGTCGCACCGAGGCCGGCCGTGAGGCCGGCCCCAGAGAGATGACGGCCACCGCCGCGAGGCGGTACAGAATCCGGCGTACAGGCGTCCTCCGCGCCTCTCGCCTGCCGGCCCGCCGCCGCAACCCCACGGGAGGGCGCGTAGTCTCAATCGAATGATGGCGACCGTGGCGCATTTCAGCAAAGACCTCACCGTCGAGCAGGCCTTCAAGGTGCATGCCGGCGCTCGCCGCGTGTTCGCGCGCTTCCACCTCGGCGGCTGCTCGAACTGCGCGATCAGCGAGACAGAGACGATCGAACAGGTCAGCGAAGGGTACGGCATTCCGCTCAACCTGCTGATGGCCGATCTGGAGAAGCTGTTCGACCAGCCCGCGCTGGAAGTCGGCGACACCGTCCGCCTGCCCGACGAGATCCGGGCCAAGATCCCGCAGCTCGCGAGCGTCCCCGAGTTCGGCAAGGTCACCGACCTGGCCGCCGGCGCCTACACGGTCGAGTTCGGCGAGGTCCGCCTCCAGGGTCTGGCGGAAGATTTCATCAAGGCCGAGCCCGCCCAAGCACAGACCGTCTAGTCCGCCTGCCGCTCAGGCAACCGCCAGTATCGGCTGCGAGACAACCCCGAACCACGCTGAAGGCCGCTCGTCCAGAGCGGCCTTTGCCATGGCTCGCCTTCAGCCGCCCGACGGTCGGACCGCGCCGGGCACGATCGTGGCTACAGCGCCTTGCGGTCGGAGAACGACTCGTCGGTGCCGTGCCAGTGGGTGAGCTCGGACTCGCCCGCCTTCCAGCACAGGTAGACCGGGCGGCCGTCGCGCATCGACGGGAAGTCGAGCAGCCCCAGGTCGATGTCCTTGACCACGCAGCCATGGGCCTCGATGCGGTTGATCAGGCGCACGATCTCGGCCTTGAGCTCGGTGAAGGCGCGCGAGCGGCGGCGGTCGTGGGTGGTGTCGGGGCGGCCGGCGCGCAGCGCGGGGTCCGTCTCCAAAAGCCGGATCGCGAGCTCTCGACGCTTGGTCCAGAGCTCGGCGAGCAGCGGTTCGAGGACGGGGATGAGGGCGTTTGCCTTCTCAGCCGAAAAGAGCTTCATAATATGCGCCGTCTCGTCATCGTAACGGGGCTCTCGGGAGCGGGCAAGAGCCAGGCGATGAAATCGTTCGAGGATTTCGGCTTCGCCTGCCTCGACAACGCACCGCCCGTGCTGGCCCAGGAGTTCGTCACGCTCGCCGAGCGGGCCGGCGCCGACGCCGTGGCGCTGGCGCTGGACGTGCGCACGCTGGGCCCGTTCGGCGACCCGCCCGCCGCCCTGGACGCGCTCGAGGCGGCCGGCCTGCGCCCCGAGGTGCTCTTTCTCGACGCCGAGGACGAGACGCTGGTGCGGCGCTTCAGCGAGACCCGCCGCCGCCACCCCTACGGCGCCGAGGGCCGCGGCCTGGAGGAAGCCATCGCCGCCGAGCGGGCCGCGCTGGCCGAGCTGCGCGATCGCGCGAGCGTGGTCTGGGACACCAGCCGCCTGACGCTGGGGATGCTCAAGGAGCGCATCGGCACGACCTTCGCCGGGACGGGCGCGCGCCGGCTGACGATCGCGGTGGTCGCCTTCGGGTTCAAGTACGGGCTCCCGCTCGACGCCGACCTGGTCTTCGACGTACGCTTCTTGCCCAATCCCAACTACGTCGAGGGCCTGCGCGAGCTGACGGGGGCGGACGCGCCGGTCGCGGCCTACCTCGAAGCCTTGCCCGACACCGAGGCCTTCTTGCACCGGCTCTTCCCGCTGATCGACTTCCTCGTGCCGCGCTACGAGCGCGAGGGCAAGTCACAGGTCACGATCGCGATCGGCTGCACCGGCGGCCGCCACCGCAGCGTCTACCTGGGCCGGCGGCTGCAGCGCCACCTGGCCGAGACGACCGGCGCGGTCGCCCTCTTCGACGCCCGGGACGTGAGCCGGTGAGCAGCCGCATGCGCCGCTCGCTGGGCCTGGCGCGCTGGCTCCAGCCGGGGCTGGGCGTCAAGCGCTGGCTGCTGCTGGCGGCGCTCGGGGCCACACTGTTCGTCAACGGCGTGTCGCGCTACCTGACCGACGAGGGCACCTCGCTGCGGGTCAACGAGCTGGTCGACTCGCTGGTGGTCGAGTTCATGGCGCCCTCGTACCTGGCGTACGCGTTCATCGTGCTGGGCGCGCTGCTGGTGAGCCTGGGCATCTGGCGCTGGCTCAACGCGATCGTGACCGCGGTCGCGCCCAACGGCACCACCCGCGACATGATCGAGGCGATGCGCTCGCGCCAGCTCGAGCGCGGCTACAAGATCGTCGTGGTCGGCGGCGGCACGGGTCTGTCGACGATGCTGCGCGGGCTCAAGAAGATCACCACCAACCTGACCGCGGTGGTGACGGTGAGCGACGACGGCGGCTCCTCGGGCCGGCTGCAGAAAGAGCTGGGCGTGCTGCCGCCGGGCGACATCCGCAACTGCCTGGTCGCGCTCGCCGACGACGAGGCGCTGGTGACCGAGCTGTTCCGCTACCGCTTCCAGGAGGGCGAAGGGCTCTCGGGCCACTCGTTCGGCAACCTGTTTTTGGCGGCGATGACCGGCATCACGGGCAACTTCGACCAGGCGATCAAGGTGTCGAGCCGGGTGCTCAACGTCAAGGGCCGGGTGCTGCCCTCGACGCTCGCCGTCGCGCGCCTGGCGGCGCGCATGAGCGACGGGCGCATCGTCGAGGGCGAGTCGCGCATCACCGCCGCGCGCGGGACGATCGAGGAAGTGATGCTCGACCCGCCCTACGCCGCGCCGCTCGACGAGGTGATCGCGGCGATCCGCGAGGCCGACGCGATCGTGCTCGGGCCAGGCTCGCTCTACACCTCGATCATGCCCAACCTGCTGGTCGACCGGGTGGCGCGCGAGATCGAGCTCGCCGGCGCGGTGAAGATCTACGTCTGCAACGTGATGACCCAGCCCGGCGAGACCGACGGCTACAGCGCCGCCGCGCACGTCCGGGCGCTGATGCGCGGCTCCGACGCGCGCCTGTGCGACGTGGTGGTGGTGAACGACGAGCTGCCGCGCAAGCTGCGCGAGGAGTACGCCGAGGAGGGTCAGTACCCGGTCGCGGTCGACGAGGCGGAGCTCGCCGCGCTGGGCCTGCGCGTGGTGCGCGCGAACGTGATCAGCGAGACCCAGACCGTCCGCCACGACCCCGACCGCCTTGCCGCGGTCGTAATCGGCATCGTCGACGAGACGATCGCCCAGCGCGCGTCCTACGTCCGCCGCCTGCGCGCGCAGAACCAAGGCGGAAGTGGTTCATCGGTTCAACCGACTTGAGCACTGGTTAGGGCGCGGTACAGCAGAGGAAGACACGGGAATTCAGCAGCTAAATGTTCGGGCAAGAATTATTAGCAGGCGAAACGCTAAAGTCGCATCTTCGTAATATTTACAATGACAATGCAATCGCTCCGATTCAGCACCCGAGTCAATCCGGAGCGTTCCCGGGCGTATGGCTCGGCAGTCTTCTGCGTGGCGAGGTTCTGACCGTTGTTGTCGATACAAATGTACTAATAAACAACATCAAGTATGCATGCCGTAATAACCGGCGTACTACTCTTATAACTGCCGCAAACAGTGGTGCGTTGCGACTATTCTGTGCCCATCATGTCGTAAGCGAGATCATTGAACATAGCGAGCGGTGCGCCCGCGATGCC
>JASLGJ010000410.1 GCA_030150085.1 Candidatus Elarobacter sp.
CCCAGCTCGGCCACGATGCGCATGGCGAGCGAGTCGCGCACGTCGTCGGTGCCGGCCTTGAAGGTCAGCCCCCAGACGGCGATCCGGCGCCCCTCCAGCCCGCCCAGCTCCTCGGCCGCGGCCGCGACGATGCGCCGCGGCTGGCTCTCGTTGGCCCGCAGCGTGGCGCCGACGAGCTCGGCCGGCGTGCGGCTGCGCTCGGCGACCGCGCGCAAGCTCAGGCAGTCCTTCTCGAAGCACGGCCCCCCGAAGCCGATCCCCGGGGCCAGGAAGGCGGCCCCGATGCGGCGGTCCGCGCCGACCCCGCGCAGCACGTCGTCGGCGTCCGCGCCCAGCGCGTCGCACAGGTTCGCGATCTCGTTGGCGAAGCTGATCTTCATCGCGAGAAAGACGTTGGCGGCCACTTTCATCAGCTCGGCGTTGCGCCGGGTGGTGAGCACGACCGGCGCGTCGAGCGGCTCGAACAGCTTGGCGTAGGCGACCAGGGCCGCGAGGCGGTCGCCGCCGATCACGATCCGGTCGGGGGCGAGGAAGTCCGCGATCGCGCTCCCCTCGCGCAGGAACTCCGGGGCGTAGATCACCTCGGCCCGGCCCGCCAGCGCGGCCGCGATCGCATCGCAGGTGCCGGGCGGGATCGTCGAGCGGATCACGACCGCCTCGCAGGCGCTCAGATCGCTGCGGCGCAGCGCCTCCACGCAGGCCCACAGCGCGCTCAGGTCGGCCGCCCCGTCCGCGCGGGCGGGCGTGCCGACGCTGACCAGGATCAGGCTCGCCCCGCGCACCGCGTCGGCGTGGTCGGCGGTGAAGCGCAGGCGGCCGCGGCGCAGGTGGCGCCCCAGCAGCGTGTCGACCTGCGCTTCGCGGTACGGCGCCTCGCCGCGCTGCAGGCCCGCGACGCGGGCCGGGTCGATGTCGTAGCCGACGACGGTGCAGCCCAGCTCGGCCAGGCCGATCGCGCTGGCCATGCCGACGTAGCCGGTGCCGACGATGCAGATGTTCACGGTGTCCTCCGGTGGGCTAGCGCGCGCCGCGCGCCGCGGCGACCGCGGCGAAGGTGCGCGCGATCAGGGCCAGGTCGAGCGCGAGCGAGGCGCGCGCCACGTAGTCGAGGTCGATCGCGGTCGCCTCGGGGCGGTCGAGCGGAACCGTCGAGCGGACCGTGGTCTGCCACAGCCCGGTGATGCCGGGCGGGACGACGGTGCGCAGGTGCTGCCAGCGCTCGTAGCGCCGGGTCACGAACGGCATCTCGGGGCGCGGCCCGACCAGCGCCATCTCGCCCCGCAGCACGTTGACCAGCTGCGGCAGCTCGTCGACCGAGAGCGCCCGCAGCACGCGCCCGACGCGGGTGAGGCGCGGGTCGGCGCCGTCGGCGGGCTTGTACGCGTCGCCGCAGCCCGCGCGCCGCATGGTGCGCAGCTTGTACATCGTGAAGGTGCGCCCGAAGCGGCCGACGCGGCGCTGGGCGAAGATCACCGGCCGCCCGTCCTCGGCCAGGATCGCCAGCGCGGCCAGGGCCAGCAGCGGCGCGGCCAGCACGAGCGCGGCGCAGACGACGGTCAGGTCGAGCAGCCGGCGCGCGCGGCGGTAGCCGGGGCGCTCGCGGAACAGCAGCCCGGTCACAGGAAGAACCGCAGCGCCGAGAGCCCGGCGAAGACGTCGCGGAAGTCGACGTGGCGGCCCTCGGGGACGTAGACCAGGTCGCCCGGCGCGAGGTGCGGGTTCTGCGACATGTCGCCGCCGCGCAGCTTGGTCACGTCGTAGGTGCGGCGCGCGCCGTCGCGCAGCACGTCGACGTGGCTGAGGTCGGCGTACTTCACCGGCCCGCCCGCCTGGTAGAGCGCGGCCACCAGGGTCGTGCCGGCGGTCAGCGCGGTGTCGCCCGGGTGCGCCACGCTGCCGGCGACCGAGACGTGCACCGCCTGCGGCACGGTCAGCACGTCGCCGTCGCGCGCCGGCTGCGCCAGCGCCTCGGACGAGAGCGCGATCCGCGCGTGGCGGCCCTCGCGCTCCAGGTCGAGCGCGCCGGTCGCCGCGTCGTCGCCCGCGCCGCCCGCGCCGGCGATCGCGTCGGCCAGCGTCTGGCCCGCGTCGAGGTGCACGGTGCCGGGCGTCTTGACGACCCCGCGCACCGCCACCGCGACCGGCTTCTCGCCGACCAGGATGCGGTCGCCGGGCTGGAGCGCGGGACCCGGCGCGCCGCCGCGCAGCAGCGCGACGCCGTCGTAGGTGCCCAGCGGCTTGCCGTCGCGCTCGAGGCCGACCCGGTGCAGGTCCAGGCCGGGCAGCGCGGCCAGCGGCCCCAGCGCGCTGCTCAGGGTCTGCCCGGGCGCGTAGGGGAACACCCCGCCCGGCCCGCCGACCAGCGTGATCGTCGCGTTCTGCTGGAGCAGCGCGACGGTGACGGCCGGCCGGCGCAGGTAGGGCCGCAGCGCGCCGGCGATGCGGCTCGCGGCGGCGGCGGGCTCGAGGCCCGCGACGGCGACGCTGCCGGCCAGCGGCACGGCGATCGTGCCGTCGGCGTCGACCGCGCCTTG
>JASLGJ010000494.1 GCA_030150085.1 Candidatus Elarobacter sp.
GCCGGCGGCTGGGACCCGCCGCGCGCGGTGGTCGACGGCGTGCGCGCGATCGTCGACGACGTGCGCACGCGCGGCGACGAGGCGCTGGTCGAGTACACCCGGCGCTGGGACGACCCCGGCGCATCGCTCGCCGGGCTGCGCGTGGACATCCCCTCGCGCAAGCACGCGCGCGCGCTCGTCCCGGAGAAGATCGCGGTCGGGCTGGAGCTGGCGCGCGAGCGGATCGCCGACTTCCACGCCCGCCAGCTGCCCGACCCGCTCGACTACCACGCCCACGACCTGACCCGCTACGCCTACCTGTCGCGCCCGCTCGGCGCGGTCGGGGCGTACGTGCCGGGCGGCACCGCGCCGCTGCCCTCGACCGTGCTCATGACCTGCGTGCCGGCCAAGGTCGCGGGCGTCGAGCGCGTCGTCGTCGTCACCCCGCCGCAGCGCGACGGGCGGGTGAACCCGGCCGTGCTCTACGCCTGCGCGCTGGTCGGCGTGGACGAGCTGTACGCGGTCGGCGGCGCGCAGGCCGTCGCCGCGCTGGCCTACGGCACGGCGACGATCACGCCGGTCGACAAGATCGTCGGCCCCGGCAACGTCTACGTCACCGAGGCCAAGCGCCAGGTCTTCGGCGCGTGCGGAATCGACGGCCTGGCCGGCCCGTCCGAGGTGCTGGTCGTCGCGGATCACGGCGCGCGCGCCGAGCTGGTCGCGGGTGAGCTGGTCGCCCAGGCCGAGCACGACCCGCTCGCCCGGGTGGCCGCCGTGTCGCGCGAGCGCGCGCTGCTCGAAGCGGTCGCGGCGCTGCTCGACGGGCCGTTCGGGCGCGAGAGCGGGCGCGACGCGACGGTCGCGGCGGTGCTGGCCGAGCGAACCTGGCTCGTCCACGCCGCGAGCGACGAGCAGGTCCTCGGCGTGATCGAGCGCTTCGCCCCCGAGCACCTCTCGCTGATGGTCGCCGACCCCTACGCCTGGGTGCCGAAGATCCGGCGCGCGGGCGCGATCTTCGTCGGCGACGACACCCCGGTCGCGGCGGGCGACTACCTGGCCGGCACCAACCACACCCTGCCCACCTCGGGCGCGGGGCGCTTCTCGTCGGGCCTGCGCACCGCCGACTTCCTGCGCACCATGACGCTGGTCGAGAACACCCGCGCGCGGATGGCCGCCGACGCCGAGCTGCTCGCCGCGCTGGCCGACTTCGAGGGCCTGCCGGCGCACGCGCGCACGGCCCGGATGCGCATCTCCTAATTCACCAGGAGTCGCGGCGGCGGGCGTGCAAGCGCGCCCGATGAGGTTGCTTTCGTCCGCGGTCCGTCTGGCCGCCGCCGTCGCGCTGTTCGCCGGGCTGAGCGTTGTGGCGTCGCACCAGCGGCCGGCCGGGGCCGGCGACGGCATCCCCGCGCCGTTCGACGCCGCCACCATGGACCGCAGCGCCAACGCCTGCACCGACTTCTTCGCCTACGCGACCGGGGGCTGGCGCAAGGCCCACCCGATCCCGGCCGCCTACAGCGAGTACGGCTACATCGAGCAGCTCGTCGACCGCACCCGCGAGATCGTGCGCGACACGCTCGAACAGGCGCGCGCGAACCCCGGCCCGCCGGGCGGCGACGAGCAGAAGATCGGCACCCTCTACGGTGCGTGCATGGACACCGCCGCGATCGAGCGCCAGGGCCTGATCCCGCTCGCACCAGAGCTGGCCCGCATCGCCGCGATCAAGGACCGCGCCGCGCTCGCGCCCGAGATCGCGCGCCTGCACGCGCTGGGCGTCGACGCCGGGTTCGCGCTCGGCCCGACCCAGGATTTCCGCGACAGCAGCAAGGTCATCGCCGAAGTCGACCAGTCCGGCATCGGCCTGCCCGAGCGCGACTACTACCTGCGCCCCGACCCCGAGTCGCGCAAGCTGCGCGCCGCCTACGTCAAGCACGTCGGCAAGATGCTCGCGCTCAGCGGCGACGCCGCGGCGAGCACCGACGCGAGCGCGATCGTGGCGTTCGAGACGACGCTCGCGCGCGGTTCGAAGCCCGCGGCCGACCTGCGCGATCCCGAGGCGGTGTACCACCCGCTCTCGACCCGCGCGGTGAGCGCGCTCGCGCCGCACGCCGCGTTCGCGCAGTACCTGCGCGCGGCGAACGTGCCGACCAGCGGCTTCCTCAACGTCGCCGAGCCGCAGTTCGTGCAAACCTACGACCGCGCGCTGGCGACCGCGCCGCTCGGCACCTGGCGGGCCTACCTGCGCTGGCGCCTGCTCGACGCGTACGCGACCGCGTTGCCCAAGCGCTTCGACGACGAGGACTTCGCCTTCCACGGCACGCTGCTGCGCGGGCGCAAGGAACAGCTCCCGCGCTGGAAGCGCTGCGTCGAGGTCGACAACGGGCTGCTGGGCGAGGCCGTCGGGCGGGCCTACGTCGCCAAGACCTTCCCGCCTGAGGCCAAGCGGCGCGCGCTCGACATGACGCTGCGCATCCGCGACGCGTACCGCGCCGAGATGGCGGCGCTGCCCTGGATGACCGCCGCCACCAAGCGCACCGCGGTCGCCAAGCTCGACGCGATGGGGCTCAAGGTCGGCTATCCCGACCGCTGGCGCAGCTACGCCGGCTTCGACGTGCGCCCCGGCGCGTATCTGGCCGACTTGGCGCGCGGCCGCGCCTTCGAGCGCGCCTACCAGCTGGCGCAGATCGGCAAGCCGCTCGACCGCCACCGCTGGGGCATGACCCCGCAGACGGTCAACGCCTACAACGACAC
>JASLGJ010000502.1 GCA_030150085.1 Candidatus Elarobacter sp.
CGCGCAGCAGGGCCAGGTCGGTCGAGGGATCGCGCCCGGCGACCGTCGCCGGCAGGCCGCGCCCGTCGGCGCCGACCACCTCGACCTCGTCGCTCTCGAGCGCGTGGTCGGTGGTCAGGATCAGGTCGGGCCGGATGTAGAACCCGCTCGAGCCGATCCGCGCCCGCGCCTCGACCGCGACGACGCTCGGCGCCGTGCGCTCGACCGTCCCCGCGATGTCGTTGGAGAGCGCGACCAGCGCGCTCGTTTCGGTTGCCATGCCGCGATGGTACGCCCGCGCGCTCGGCGCCGCATCACCCGATCGGGTTAGCTCGCCGCGGCCGCGCGGCTCAGCACCGAGGCCGCGCGCTCAGCGCCGCGCGGCGCGGCCGCTCAAGCGCCGCGCGAGTCCGCCGGCGAGCTCGTCCAGGCCGAAGCGCATGCTGGTGAAGTCGCCCTTGTAGCCGGCTTGCAGGACCGGCTCGCTGCGCCCGCTCGCGACGTCGACGACGTGGGCGTCGGTCGACCAGATCATCGCCATCGCACGGGTCGCCGAGCCGTACACCACCCGGCGCGCGCCGAGCAGCGCGCCGATCTTGCGCGCGCACTCCGCCTCGGCGCACGAGCGGTCGGGATCGTGCTGGTCGAACCCGGCCCGGCGCACCGCGCGCGCGACGGCGGCCGGATCGGCGATGGCGACGTGCCGCGCGCGCAGGTCGTGGTCGAGCGTCGCGGTCAGCTCGTCGAGCTCGGCCGGCGACGCCGTCGGCGCGTACGGCATCCCGGTGACGTGCGGCGAGAGCGGCAGGACCGCGACATCGGCCGCTGCCGCGCGCGCGGGGAAACCCGCGAGCGCGACGACGGTTGCCAAAGCGATCCCCGCGGGCACATTCACTTGTACGACCGGACGAGGACCTTGGATGCGTTCGCGCCGGCGTAGGTCAGCGGCTTGGACCCGGCCGGGTAGCCGTTCTTGCTCAGGATGTAGCTCAGCACCGCGACGTACTGGTCGTGGCTCAGGCTGGCCGGCGCGTTCATCGGCATGTTGGAGACGACGTAGCCGAACATGTCGCCCACGGTGAGGTGCGTCTTGGTGCCCAGCGTGGTCATGTTGGGACCGCTCAGCGGCGGCCCCGCGCCGCCCTCCAGGTTCGCGCCGTGGCACAGCGCGCACTTGGACGAATAGACCTTCTCGCCCGCACCCGCTTGCGCTTTGGAGTAGAGCGCCGGCGCGCCGGCGCCGCTGGCGGCGAGCGTGCTCAGCGCGCCGAACGCCAGCGCGCCGAGCACGCCCAGTACCGCAGCCCTCATCGGGCCTGCGCTTGCGCGTGCAGCTCGTCGAGATCTTCGAGCGTGTTGAGCGTGACCGCGTCGCTGATCGTGTCGTCCTTGAGGCCCGACGCGGTGCGCATCGACTTGGCCAGGTCGTCGCCGTGGTTGTAGCCGCGGATCGCGGCGTTGTGGGCGTCGATCTTCTCCCGCGGAAGCGAGCCGCCGTTCTGCTCGACCACCCACTGCTCGAACTGGATGTAGGTCGGCTTCTCCTTGGCGATGTAGTCGATCACGCGCTGGCGGTCCAGGCCCAGCGCGCTGATGGTCATCTGGTCGAAGCCCTGGCCGCACGAGTCGTAGCCCTCGGCGAGCCGGCCGGCGTTGTGCAGGGTGAGCTTGGCCCACAGCCGCGGGAGGTGGATCGCGCCGAGCGGGCCGGCGGTGGAGGAGCTGACGAGCGGGACGACGGTGGAACCGGTGGCGCTAGCCATGGTGAAGAGTCTCCTGATTCACGGATACGAAGGGAGAAACGGGGCGGGGGCGCGCTCAGGCGGGCTGCTCGTGCTCGGCGCGCCGCTCGGGAAAGGTCAGCTCGGCGACGCCGGACTTGTCCAGCTCGCCCAGGCCGAGCGCGACCATGCGGTCGTACTGGGCCTTGCTCGCGGCGGCCAGCGGGAGCGGCAGGTTCTGCTCGCGCGCGAGGTCGAGCGCGATGCCGGAATCCTTGGCGGCGTGCGCGGCGGAGAAGTACACCTCGTGCTCGCGGTTCTGCATGTCCTCGCCGTCGGTCTCGAGCACGCGCGAGTTGGCGCCGGTCTGGGCGAACACTTCGCGCAGCATCGCGACGTCCAGGCCCAGCGCCGCGCCCAGGCCCAGCCCTTCGGCTAGGCCCGCGGTGTTGACGTTCATCACCATGTTGACCAGCGCTTTGACCTTCGCCGCCTCGCCCGCCGGGCCGATGTAGCGCAGCGAGGCGCTCATGCTCTCGAGCAGGCCGCGCACCCGGTCGAAGGCGATCCGCCGCCCGCCGATCATCAGGTACAGCGTGCCGGCCCGGGCCTGGGAGATGGAGCTGGCCATGCAGGCTTCGATGCTGAACGCGCCGCTCGCCTCGGCCAGCCGCTCGACGTCGACGTGGACGCGCGGCGAGACGGTCGCGCAGTTGACGAAGGTGCGGCCCTTCGCGTCGCGCAGCAGCGAGTCGCCGGACTCGGCGAAGATGCCGTACATCGCCGCGTCGTCGGAGACGACCGTGATGACCGCGTCCGAGGCGGCCGTCACCTCGGCCAGGGTCGTGACGGCGCGCGCGCCGGTCGCCTCGGCGGCGGCTTGCGCCGCTTCGGGGCGCACGTCGTAGACCGCGGCGATCGGGTAGCCGACGTCGCGCAGCCGCTGCGCCATGTTGGCGCCCATGCGGCCCGCGCCGACCAGGCCGACGCGCGGTTTGTCGTCGTTGCCGGACGCGCTCACGAGGGCGTCCCCACCGGATAGAGCTTCACCCCGTAGGAGTTGAGGATCGCCTGCAGCTCGGCCTTGTGCTGCGCGATCGCGCGCTCGACCTGCGGCGCGAGCACGGTGTCGCCGGGCCGGGTCGCCATCGCCATCGGGAAGACGTACTGCTCGGGCGAGCCCTGCGAGCGCGAGTTGGGCACCGGCACCACGGTCAGCTCCGGGCGCGAGCGCAGGAAGTAGCCGATCGACGGCTCCCAGGTCACCGCGACCGCGATCTTGCCCGCCCGCAGCGCGTCGAGGATCAGCGCGGGCGAGGCCCCGGCCTCGTCGCCGATCTCGAACGGGTCGGCGTGCACGATCAGCGCGCGCAGCTTGAGCCCGGTCTCGGCCGGCGTCTCGGTCTCGAAGCCGATCCGCACGGTCTTGAGCGCGGGCGAGTCCATCGAGGTGATGTCGAGGTGCTTGGCCTTGGGGTAGACGAACACGTACGAGCTGACGTAGTAGGGCCGGGTCACGGTCAGGTCGTTGCTGGCGTAGGGCACGTCGACGACGAGATCGCACAATCCGGCGCGCAGCGTCGTGCGCAGGAAGCGGTCGTAGCCGCCCGGGCCGCGGGTCGAGGCCCAGGTGTAGCTCACCTTGCGGCCCAGCGCGCGGCCCATCGCCTCGGCGATCTTGTTCTCGAAGCCGCGCCCGTCGCGGGTCGAGTAGGGCAGGTAGTCGGGGTCCGCGCAGACCCGCAGGGTTCCGGCGTCGCCCGCGCCCCGCGCCGCGCCGCCCGAGAGCGACGCGACGAGCAGCGCGAGCAGCGCGCCCAAAGCCGGCAGACCCCGGCGCGCCTTGCTGCGTGCGATCATCAGAGCGAGAACACCATCAGGTCGCCGCCGAGGTTGGTGTAGTTGCGCAGGTCCATCGCGGCGTTGACCGCGCCCAGACCGGCCGTCGGCTCGGTCAAGCCGGCCGCGAGCCCGAGGCCCGCCCAGCCGCCGACGCCGTCGAAGACCGCGACGTACTGCTTGCCGCCGTGCGTATACGTGATCGGGTTGCCGATGATCCCCGAGGCCACGTGGAACTTCCACAGGTCCTTGCCGGTCTTCGCGTCGACCGCTTTGAACCAGCCGTCCATCGTGCCGTAGAAGGCCACGCCGCCGGCGGTGGTCAGCGTGCCGCTCCAGGCCGGGAAGCGCTCGGGATGGCTCCAGGCGATCTCGCCCTTGAGCGGGTCCCAGGCGATGACCGCGCCGCGGTTGCCGCCCGGGCCGGGGTACATCTTCACGATCGCGCCGACGAACGGGAAGCCGCTCTTGTACTTGGTCGCGAAGGCCTGGTAGTCCATGCAATTGTGGTTGGTCGGGACGATGAAGTAGCCCGAGACCGGATCGTAGGACGCGGGCTGCTGGTCCTTGCTGCCCATCGCGGCGGGGCAGATGTTCTTGACGTTCTGGCCCGCGTGGGTCATCTTGCTGGCCACGACGTTGGGCCGCCCGGTGGTCATGTCGATCGAGGACGCCCAGTTCACCGACGGGTCGAACTTCTTGGCCAGCAACAGCTTGCCGTTGCGGCGGTCGATCTCGTAGGCGAAGCCGTTGCGGTCGAAGTGCACCAGCGAGGGAATCGTCTGGCCGTTCATGTTCAGGTCGACCAGAATCATCTCGTTGACGCCGTCGAAGTCCCACTGGTCGTGCGGGGTCAGCTGGCGCGCCCAGACCGCCATGCCGGTGGAGGGCCGGCGCGCGAAGACGGTCATCGACCACTTGTTGTCGCCCGGGCGCTGGGTCGGGTTCCACGTGCCGGGATTGCCGGTGCCGTAGTAGATCAGGTCCAGCTTGGGATCGTAGGAGTACCAGCCCCAGGTCGTGCCGCCGCCGACCTTCCACTGGTCGCCGTGCCAGGTGTTGACGCCGGCGTTGTGCGGCCCGTTGAAGTTGGCCGGGATCAGCGTGTCGCTGTCGGGACCTTCGCTGTAGGCCTTCCAGACCTGCTTGCCGCTGCCCAGGTCGAACGCGGTGAGATAGCCGCGCACGCCGTACTCGCCGCCGGACACGCCGACGAGCACCTTGTTGCCGACGATGAGCGGCGCGGCGGTCAGGGTCTGGCCGCGCTCCGGGTCGGCGTTCTTGGCCTTCCACATCACCTTGCCGGTTGCGGCGCTGAGCGCGATGACCTGGCCGTCGAGCGCGTCGACGATGACCTTGCCGTCGGCGTAAGCCACGCCCCGGTTGACCAGGTCGCAGCAGGCGACGGAGACCGAGAACGGGTCCTGCTTGGGCGTGTAGGACCACTTGATGTGGTAGTCGCTCAAGTCGACCGCGTAGACGTTGTTGGGATACGCGCTCTCGAAGTACATCGTGTCGCCGATGACCAGCGGCTGGCCTTCGTGCCCGCGCGTCGCGCCGGTCGACATCGTCCAGGCCACCTTGAGGCCCGCGACGTTCTCGGTGGTGATCTCCTTGAGCTCGCTGTGCCGGGTGGCGGCATAGTTCTGGCTGGGCATCACCCACTGGGCCGGGTCGTCGGCCATCGCGGCCAGGGAGAGGTTCTGGTGGGCCGTGAGGGGCGGCCTGGCTGCCGACTGCGCGACCGTGTCCTCGGCGCTCGCGGCCGGCAGGTGGGCCACGACGCCCCTGCCGATCAAGGCCGATCCGATCAATGCCGCGGCGAATGCGGCGACTAGGGCCTGACGTTTCATACGACGACCTTTCCAAGCCAGAAATGACGGAATCGGGGCCCCGGGTTCTCAGAATAGGCAACCGGCGTCCAAGCTCGCAAGTCAACCACTTGGTTGATGGCGAATGATCCCACGGTGCGGATAGCTCGGGCGGAGGAAGGTTGTTGATCCAGACGGGCACGATTCCGGTTCTCATCGTCGCGGATCGCGAGACCACTCGGGAAGCGCTCGCTCACCTGCTCGCGGCCGATCCCGAGCTGCGCGTCGTCGGCGAAGCGGCCGACGTGGCTTCGGCCGAAGCGCTGCTGGAGACGACGAGCCCGCGCGTCATGCTGGTGAACCTGGGCCTGATCGGCGACCGCGCGCCCGGCCTGGAACTGATCCGGCGCACCAAGGCCACCCGGCCGGGAATCGGCATCCTCTCGCTCAAGCGGCAGGTCGAGGAGCACTTGCTGCGCGCCGCGCTCGACGCCGGCGCCGACGCCTGCTGCCTGGCGACGACCAGCGAGTCGCGCCTGCGCAGCGCGATCAAGGCGGTGGCCGAGGGCGCGACCTGGCTCGATCCGGAGATCTCGCGCATCCTGCTCCACTCGCACCCGCCCGCCGAACGGGCGGGCAGCCCGTCGCCTACGAGCTTGGAGCCCAGCCTCTCACCGCGCGAGACGGAGATCCTGCGCCTGGTGACCGAAGGCTACACCAACGACGAGATCGCGACCAACCTGCACTGCTCCGAAGCGACGGTCAAGACGCACCTGCTGCACCTGTTCAAGAAGCTGGGCGTCCACGACCGGGTCAGCGCCGCCGTGCGCGGCCTGCGCCGCGGCCTGGTCTAGCCGCCCGCGCGCGCGTCAGCGCACGACGCGGATGAACTTGAGCTCGTCGTCGTAGGGCCCTTGCATCTTCACCCCCGCGCGCTTCTCGAGCAGCAGGTAGTCGATGATCTCGGGCATGATCTCCTCGCCCGGCGAGATGACGGGGATGCCGGGCGGGTAGGGCGTGATGACCTCGGCGCAGATGCGCCCCGCGCTGCGCTTGAACGGCACGAACTCGGTCTCGGCCAGGAACGCCTCGCGCGGCACCAGGCGGATCGGCGGGATCGGCGGGAGCCGGTAGGTGCCGCTCTTCACCCGCCGGTCGAGCACGCCCGAGGGCGAGAAGATGTCCAGCGGGCGGTCCTCGCGCGCCAGCTCGCTCACCCCGTGGATGAGCGCGTCGGAGGCCTCGGGCGTGGTCCCGATCGTGTAGAGCGCGACGACGTTGAACAGGTCGGCCAGTTCGACTTGCACGTTGTAGCGGCGGCGCAGGATCTCTTCGGCCTCGTAGCCGGTGTAGCCGAGGTTCTTGACCGTGACCGTGATCTTGGTCGGGTCGAGGTCGAACACGCCGGGCCGGCCCTCGAGCTCCTCGCCGAAGCAGTACACGCCGCGGATCTCGTTGAGCCGCGCGCGCGCGTCGTTGGCGATCTCGATCGTGCGCGAGAGCAGCGCCGGGCCGTCGAGCGCCATCTGGCGCCGCGCGACGTCGAGCGAGGCCACCAGCACCAGGTTGGGCGAGGTCGACAGGAACAGCTTGTAGACCGCCTTGAGCCGGTCGAGGCGAATGCGGTTGCCCTGGACGTGCATCATCGCGGTCTGCGAGAGCGAGCCCAGCATCTTGTGGGTCGAGTTGATGCACAGGTCGGCCCCGGCTTGCATCGCCGAGAGCGGCAGCGCGGGGTGGAAGTGGAAGTGCGGTCCCCAGGCCTCGTCGACCAGCAGCGGGATGTTGCGCTCGTGCGCGACCGCCGCGATGCCTTCCAGATCGGCGGCGACCCCGTAGTAGGTCGGGGTGACGATGTAGACCGCCTTGACGTCGGGATGGCGCTCGAGCGTGGCGCGCACCGTCTCGGGCGTGACGGTGTGGTCCATGTGCAGCGCCTCGTCGACCTCGGGCTGCATCCAGACCGGGGTCGCGCCCGACATGATCAGCCCGCCCATCGCGCTCTTGTGCGAGTTGCGCGGGATGGCGAGCTTGTCGCCCGGGTTGAGGGCGGCCATCATCATGCACTGGTTGCCGCTGGTCGAGCCGTTGATCAGGAAGAACGACTGCTCGGCCCCGAAGCACTCGGCGGCCAGCTCCTGCGCCTCGACCAGCGCCTCCTCGGGCTGGAGCAGGTCGTCCAGGCCGCGGATCTGGGTCAGGTCGATCGCCAGCACGTTGTCGCCGACGAAGTCGCGGAAGGCCCGCTCCATCCCGATGCCCTGCTTGTGGCCGGGGGTGTGGAACGGGATCACGCCCCCGTCGACGTAGTCGAGCAGCACTTGAAAGTAGGGGGCGCGCGTCTGGTCGAGCGCGGCGGCGGCGGGCTCCCGGATCACAACGCGAGCGAGTATACCACGCCGACGCGCCGATCTGCCGATCCGCCGATCCAAGGGGTCGCACGTCGTAGGCCGAACCCCGGCCCGCGATGATCTCCGCCCGCTCCTCCACCCTCTCGCCCGCCGCGCGGCTGGCCCGCG
The DNA here is from genome assembly GCA_030150085.1 of Candidatus Elarobacter sp. Classification (GTDB taxonomy): domain Bacteria; phylum Vulcanimicrobiota; class Vulcanimicrobiia; order Vulcanimicrobiales; family Vulcanimicrobiaceae; genus Vulcanimicrobium. The sequence continues at coordinate 7,870 of JASLGJ010000502.1, forward strand.
AGGCCGCGCTCGTGCTGGCCGGCTCGGCGCTGATGGCGCTCTCGGCCCAGGTCGCGGTCCCGCTCTGGCCGGTCCCGGTCACCCTGCAGACGCTGGCCATTCCGCTGGTCGTCGCGCTGCTCGGGCGCCGCCTGGGCACCGCCGCGGTCGTGGCCTACCTGGCCGAGGCCGCGCTCGGGCTGCCGGTGCTGCAAGGCTTCGCCGGCGGCTTCGTCAAGTTCGCCGGCCCGACCGGCGGCTACCTGATCGGCTTCCCGCTCGCCGCCTGGCTGGTCGGGCTATTCTACGAGCGCGGGCTGGACCGCGATTACGGCCGGCGCTTCCTGGCGGTCTTCCTCGGCACCGCGGCGGTGTTCGTCACCGGGGCCGGCTGGCTGGCCTTCGGCCTGCACCTCGGCTTGGCCAAGGCCCTCGCCCTCGGGGTCGTGCCGTTCCTGATCGGTGACGTTGCGAAGTGCCTGGTGGCCGCGGGGCTGCGGCCCCGGCGCCTCGGGTAGGATCGTCAGCCGCACGTAGATCCCGTCGCGCCCGCGCGTGGTGACCTCGCGCAGGCGCGCCGCGCGGTCGTAGACCACCCGCACCCGCGAGCGGGCGTCGAAGGTCCGCCGGTCGCCGGTCTGGG
>JASLGJ010000020.1 GCA_030150085.1 Candidatus Elarobacter sp.
GTACGTCATCGCGGCCGGCACCTCGATCACGTCCTACGCCCGCTACGACGCCACGGTGGTGGCCAGCGACACCGCGGGCAACCGCAACGAGACCCACCACGAGCTCTATCCCGGCTTCGTGGTGCTGACCAAGAACTACAGCCTGCCGAGCAACGGCGGCTGCCCGGCCGGCCAGACCCCGCCCTCCAACGGGGCCTGCCCGGGCGCGCTGGTCACCTACACGATCGACTACCGCAACATCGTGGTCGGCGCGCCGTCCGAGTCCGGCTTCACCAATGCCTGGCCCTGGACCGGCGCCGGAACGTTCGTGATCACCGAGAACGGCGCGGCGGGGAGCAACAACTGGGGCTCGAGCGGGTTCTCGTGCGGGCTCAACGAGGCGCTGGTGGCCGGAGCGAACGGCACGACCACCTTCGGCGACAGCCGGGCCGGCTCGGCCTTCACGGGCGCGGCCCTCCACGCGACCTCGTTCACCGACACCCCGGGCGGAAGCGGCTTCGCCCTGGTTCCCAGCGGCATCGCCTCGACCACCGGCCTGACCGGGGTGAGCAGCGTGGGCTCCCAGGGCACGCTGACCTTCCGGGTCCGGGTCACGCCCTCGGGCATCTGCCCCTGAGCCCAGCCCATCGCCGGGCGCAAGTGTGACCGGCTCCACGACTATCCGCTTGGGGGTGCGAAAAGGGACGCCAGAGCGTCCCGCGGCTCGAATCGGGCGTCCAACGTGCCGAATACTCGGTGCACCCCCGCTCGGGCCGTCCGCGCAGACTAGGTTAAGCTAGCGAAAAGGTCGGTACAGAGGGACCTCTTGAAGACGGGTGGACGATGATCGATGTTTCCACGCTTCGGCGGATTCCGCTGTTCCGGGAGTTCAACGAGGAGCAGCTCACGCAAGTCCTGGCGACCGTGAGCGAACGCCGCTTCGCGAAACATCAGTTCATCGTGCGCGAGGGCGAGCCGGGCGACACGTTCTTCATCATCGCGACGGGCTCGGTGGCCGTCACCCGGATCGGCTCGGACGGCCGCGAGACGATCCTCTCGATCCTCAAGGAAGGCGATTTCTTCGGCGAGATGTCGATGTTCGACTCGTCACTTCGATCCGCGTCGATAAAGACGCTGACCGACGTCGGGGTCGGCGCGGTCCGCCGGGACGACTTCATGGGTCTGATCGACACCAATCCCCAGATCGGCAAGCTGCTGGTGATCGAGCTCTCCGAGCGCCTGCGCCAGGCCAACGCCCTGGTCGCCGCCACCACCTCGCAGGACATCCGGGCCCGCCTCGCCGCGCTCTTGCTCAACCTCGCCGACCAGTTCGGCGAGGCGGTCGACAACGGCACCCGCATCACGCTCCGCCTGACCAACCAAGAGATGGCGAACATGATCGGCACGACCCGCGAGACCGTGAACCGCACCCTCAACCGCTTCTGGGACGACCGCCTGGTCGACATGCGCACCGCCCACGTCGTGGTGACCGAACCCGACAAGCTGCGCGCGATGATCCCGTAAAACTAACCGCACCCTCAGGCGGGCACCGTTGGCGGTGTGGTGCTCCAACCCGTCGTCGTGCTCGTGCTCGTCATCGCCGCCGGCATTGCGCTCGTGCTCGGCGCGGCGGGTGTCGTCGCGGCGGTGCGCGCGCGTGCCGCGGCCCGGGTGGACCGGCTCGCGCTGCGGCTCGCCCGCGCGCGCCAGGACGCGTTCGTCGAGATCGCGCGCCGGCTGGCCGACGCGGCGCGGACCTCGGTCGCGGCGGTGCGCGACGAGATCGCCCGCGCGGCCCGGGTCGTCGCGCCCGAAGTCGACGCGATCCTGCTCTACGAGGAGCACGACGGTGCGCTAGCGTGCGTCTACGCGGCGGGCAGCCGGGTCGAGCACTACCCCGGCAGTCGCGTCCCGCTGGACGACGCGAGCGCGCTGCCCGCCCGGGCCCGGGCCGCGAGCCACCGCATAACGCTCGCCGACGCCGGCACCCGCCCGATCCATCCCGCCGACGCCGCGGCGCTGGCTGTCCCGCTCGCACTCGACGCGGGCCGGATCTGCGTGCTGGCCGTCTCGGCCCGCAGCGCGCTCGACGCGGCGGCGCACGACCGCCTCGTCGCGCTCGCCGACCAAGCCTCGCCCGCCTACCTCACCGCGCTCGACCGCGAGGACGATCGCCGCCGCGCCGAGTACGACGGCCTCACCGGCCTGCTCACCCCGCGCGCGTTCCGCCATCGCCTCGGCGCGCTGATCGACCGGACGCGTCCGTTTCCCGCCGCGCGCCTCGCGCTGCTGTTCGTCGACACCGATCGCTTCAAGCAGTGGAACGACAGCTACGGCCACGCCTCCGGCGACGCCCTCCTGCGCGAGCTGGCCGCCCTGCTGCGCACCGCCGCGCTCGACGACAACGACCTGATCGCCCGCAACGGCGGCGACGAGTTCTGCCTGGTCTTCCACGACAGCGCGAAAGCGAGCGCGATCGAACGCGCCGAGACGCTGCGCGCCCGCATCACCGCCGCGAACTTCACGTCCCTGCTCGATCGTCACGCCGAACCTGCCCGAGCAGATGCGTTCCGCCCCGCCACCCCGCCGAGCGTGCGCATCACCGCCTCCATCGGCGTCGCCGCATACCCGCTCGACGCCACGACCGCGAGCGACCTGCTCGAACGCGCGGACGCCGCGATGTACCACACCAAGCAAACCGGCCGCGACGGCGT
>JASLGJ010000028.1 GCA_030150085.1 Candidatus Elarobacter sp.
GATGTTCCGCAAGCTGCTCGACATGGGCATCGCGGGCGACAACGTCGGCGTGCTGCTGCGCGGCGTGGAGCGCAACGACATCGAGCGCGGCCAGGTGCTGGCCAAGCCCGGTTCGATCAAGCCCCACAAGAACTTCAAGGCCGAGGTGTACGTCCTCTCCAAGGAAGAGGGCGGCCGCCACACCCCGTTCTTCGCGAACTACCGGCCCCAGTTCTACTTTCGCACGACCGACGTGACCGGCACCATCAAGCTGCCCGAGGGCGTCGAGATGGTCATGCCCGGCGACAACATCACCATGGACGTCGAGCTGATCACCCCGATCGCCTGTGAGGAAGGCCTGCGCTTCGCGATCCGCGAGGGCGGCCGCACGGTCGGCGCCGGCGTCGTCACCTCCGTGTCCAACTAAGCGCGAAAGATCATGGCCAAGCAGAAGATCCGCATCCGCCTCAAGGCGTACGATCACCGCGTGCTCGATCAGTCGGCCGAGCGCATCGTCGACACGGCGAAGCGCACGGGCGCGTTCGTCAGCGGTCCGGTGCCGCTCCCGACGGAGATCAACCGGTTCTGCGTCAACCGGTCGCCGCACGTCGACAAGAAGTCGCGCGAGCACTTCGAGATGCGCACCCACAAGCGCTTGATCGACATCCTCCAGGCGTCGCCCAAGACGATGGACGCCCTGATGCACCTCGACCTGCCCGCGGGCGTGGACATCGAGCTCAAGGCATGAGGATCGGCGCTCTGGACGAGCGCCGATCCATCGCGTTCGCGGCCGGCGGCCGCGAGTCGCCTACGGAAAAGAGGACCTCGGTTGAAAAGCCGGGGTCTTCGTCGTTTGCGGGCAAGCAGGCGGGCGGACGAACGTCCGTCGGGTAGAAGTGTGGCGAATGGTGCCCGCGCGGGCTGACGGTCTCCCACCGGTCGACCTCGCGACGCTCGATCTCTTGCCGGACCCGGCCTGGGTCACCCCGGCGGAAGTGGGCCTCGCGTACTTCAACGCGGCCTGGCTGGCGCTGACCGGAACCGCCTCGCGCACCGCCTCGCTGGCCGAGTTCCTGAGCTTCGTCCACCCCGCCGACCACGCCGGACTGCAAGCCGACTGGCACGCGGCGCGCGACCGCGGAACCGACTATACCGCGCGCTTCCGGGTGCGGGCCGCCGACGGGTGCTACCGCTGGTTCCTGGCCCGCTCGGTGAGCGTCGCGGCCGAAGGCGTTCTGGCGGGCTGGATCGCGACCATCGTCGACATCGACGCGGAGCGGCGCGTGCGCGACGAGCTGGTCGCCGCCGAGGAGCGCGCGCGCGGCTTGGCCGACGCCGTCCCGCAACTGATCGGGGTGACCGCGCCCGACGGCTCGCTGATCTCGGTCAATCGCACCTACACCGCGTACACCGGCCTGACGATCGATCAGGCGCGCGACACGGCCTGGACCGTGACGATCCATCCCGACGACGCCGAGGCGATGGTGCGCGACTGGCAGGCCGCGGTGGCGCGGGGCGAGCCGTACGAGACGCAGTACCGCCTGCGCCGCCACGACGGCGTCTACCGCTGGTTCCTCAACCGCGCGATCCCGGTCCGCGACGGGAGCGGCGCGATCACCTCGTGGGTCGGCACCGCGACCGACATCGACGAGCGCAAGCGGGCCGAGGACGCTTTGCGGGTGGTGGTCGAGGCCGACGCGGTGTTCGCCGGAACGCTCGAGACCGCGACCGCGCTGCAGCAGCTCGCCGACCTCGCGGTCCGCCACCTGGCCGACTGGTGCGGCGTCTACGTCTACGACCCCGAGGGGAACTTGTGCCCGCTGGCGATCGCGCACGCCGACCCCGGCCGGGTGCGCTTCGTGCGCGAGTACCTGCGCCGCTACCCGATCCGGCCTCAGGACGGGGTGTCGCTCGTCGCCGCGAACGGCGTGCCGGAGCGGATCAACGGCATCACGCGCGACATGTTCGACGTGATCCCCGATCCCGAGCAGCGCGCGCTGGCCCTTTCGCTTGGCGTGCGGGCGATCATGAACGTCCCGCTCGCGGTCGGCGCGACGCGCTTCGGCGCGCTCTCGCTGGCGCTCTCCGAGACCGACCGCGCCTTCACCGACGACGATCAGCGGCTGGCGATGCTGATCGCCCAGCGGGCTTCGATCGCGCTCAGCAACGCGCGGCTCTTCGAGCGCCAGCGCGAGGTCGCGCGCACGCTGCAGGCGTCGTTCCTCCCGGCCGACCTGCCGCGCCTCGACGGCGTCGCGTTCGACGCGGTCTACGCCCCGGGCACGCTCGATCTCACCGTCGGAGGCGACTGGTACGACGCCTTCGCCTACGACGGGGACGCGCTGGCCTTTTCGGTCGGCGACGTCGCGGGGCGCGGGCTGGAGGCGGCGGTCACCATGGGCAAGATGCGCCAGACGTTCCGCGCGCTGGCCGACGTCGAGCGCGACCCGGCGCGCGTGCTGGCGGTGGCCGACGCGGTGCTGTGGCGCGAGCACCCCGACGTCTTCGTCACCGCCTTCGGTGCGCTGTACGAGCCGGCGACGGGCATCCTGCGGTATGCCAACGCGGGCCACCCCGCGCCCTGCGTGCGCGCGGCCGGCGGCACGCTGCGCCGGCTCGCGGCCGCCGGCCTCTCGCTCGGCCTGGGCGATCTGGGCGCGCCGCTCGCGCAGGCCGACGCGCTGCGGCCGGGCGACCTGCGGGTGGCCTTCACCGACGGGCTGATCGAGGCGACCCACGACATCGACGAGGGCGAGCGGCGCGTCGCCGAAGCTCTCGCCCACCCCGCCTTCGCGCTCTGCAGCGCGCCCGCCGCGCTGCTGCGCACGCTGGTCGTCCCGGGCGTCCCGATGCGAGCCGCGAG
>JASLGJ010000592.1 GCA_030150085.1 Candidatus Elarobacter sp.
CCCGGCCCGTCTCCTTGCTCGTGCCCTCCTCCATCGCCTCGGCGCGTAGCAGCGCCAAGAGGTCCCGGTCGATCCGGAACGAGACGGACTCCTTGTTCCCCTGGGTGCGCTTGGGTGGCATCGCCGTCCCTTTCCTGCGATTTTCCCCGATAGCCGCTTTGCGATTTAGCAGGATAGCGACTTAGGGATTTAGCATTTTTGCAAGCATGAATCGGGACGACCCGGCCACCCTCGGTGCCTGGCGGGACCACGGCTTCGATGAGCCCACCGCCCGCGCGTGGATGGCCGCCGCGCCGGGCCGCTTCACGCCCTGGACAGCCCGCCAGTGGGCCGCCGAGGGCTTCTGGCCGCACGATGCGGCCCTGTGGAGCGAGGTGTTCGCCGATCCCCGCGCGGCGCGCGAGCGCCGCTCCTTCGGCTACGGGCCCTTCGACGAGGAGGCCAACTAGATGACGACCACCGAGACCTTCGGCGAGCGCCTGCGCCGTCTGCGCGAGGCGCGCGGGCTCCGTAAGACCGTGCTGGCCCGGCGCGTCGGGTTGACGGAAGCCGCGATTCGGCAGCTTGAATCGGGCCGGACCAGCGACGCCCGCCTCGCGGACGGCGTGCGGATCGCGGCCGTGCTGGGCGTTGACCCGTGCTACCTCGCCTTCGGCGACGACACGCGCCTGTAGCCGGTGCCCGATGCTGAGACCTTCGGTGCGCGGCTGAAGCGCCTGCGGAAGACGCGCGGCATCCGCGTGACGGACGTCGCCGCCGTCGCGGGCATCACCGAGGGCGCGATCCGCCAGATGGAGGCCGGGCAGACCAAGGGCGCGAGCCTCGTCGTGGGGCTGCGGCTCGCCAAACTGCTCAGCGTGAGCCCCGACTATCTCGCGACCGGGATCGAGTCCGCCGACGACGACACCGGCTTGACCCGCACGATCCTGAGCCGGTTGAACGACCACGAACGGCGCCTCGCCGAGGCGGAGCGCCGCCTCGCCCCTACCGAGCACTAGCGACCGCCCCTTGCCGCTTGGGTCGCCTGGACCGGCCGTCCGAGTGAGGCAGGTATATAATCGCCTAATCTTGCCTTAACCAAGGCCGCTCCCGGCGGACCGACGGAGAGCGGCGCGGCCGCGCCGAACCTCGCGCGGATCGCGTCCCGGCGGACGCCCCTACCGAACCACACATGGACCAGCTCGAGCTCGATCCGCGCCACGCCGGCGACGTCCTCCGGACGCCGCTGGTCGAGCGCGTGCGGGCGGCCCAGCCGGCGATCGTCTCGATCGTCGCCCCGGCCGGGTTCGGCAAGTCGACCCTGGTCGGCCAGCTGCTCGCCGACTACCCGGCGCGCGGGGTCTGCGACTGCCGCGGGGTGGGCTCGGACGTCGAGCTGGCGCGCCGGCTGCTGCCCGCCCTGGCCGACGAGAACCCCGAGCGCAGCCTGAACCTGTCGCAGACCGAGACCCTCATCGGCGACGGCCACGGCTCGGCCGCCGAGCGGCTCGACGTGGCGCTGGCGGCCTGGCGGGTCCACGGCCCGCCCTCGGCGTTCGTGTTCGAGAACGCCGAGGACGCGATCCGCGAGCCCGGCGCGTGCGACTTCCTGGCCCGCCTGCTGGCCGCCCGCCCGGCCGGGCGCACGGTCGCGATCTGCTCGCGCGAGCCGCTGCGGGTGCACCTCTCGCGCTTCGCCTCGCCGCACCAGATCCTGACCCTGCGGGCCGGCGACCTGGCCTTCGGCCCGGCCGAGATCGCGGCCATCCTGGCCCCGGCCGGAGCCGGGCCGCAGGCGATCGAGCGGGTCACGGCGATCTCGGGCGGCTGGCCGATCGCGGTGCTGCTGCTGGCCCGCTTCGCCCACGAGGGCCGGCTGGAGCCGCTGCTGGACCACCTCGACGACGTGGCTTACGAGGAGCTGCAGGAGTACCTGACCGACCAGGTCCTGGGCCAGGCCCCGCCGGCCGTCACCGACGGCCTGCTGGTCTGCGCCGCGATCCCCCAGGCCGGCGAGCGCGACTTGCGCCTGGCGATCGGGGAGGCCGGCTACGCGCAGTTCGCCCAGTTCCAGAAGACCTCGCCCTTCGTCAGCCGCGACGCAGGCGGCGCGTTCACCGTCCACCCGCTGGTCGCCTCGACCCTGACCGAGCGCCACCCCGAGCGCGTCACCGCGCTGCTGCGGCCGGCCGCGGCGGTCTACGAGACGGCGGGCGAGTTCCAGCGCGCGGCCGAGATCCACCTCGCCCAGGGCGACCAGCGCGCCGCCGCCCAGGCCCTGGAGCACCTCGAGGTGATCGAGGACGCCGCCCCGCCGCTGGCCTACGCGCGCGTGCTGGCCTCGCTCGACCGGGCGGTCGTGATGCGCCACCCGCGCCTGTGGGCGGTGACCGCGATGCTGCGCACGTTCTCGGTCGACTCGCGCGCCATGCTCGAGGAAGCCGAGGCGATCTGGCAGCGCCTGCCGCCCGAGGCGACCCCGATCGAGCGCATCTACCTGTACGTGTTCCGGGTGCTGTTCATGAGCTACCTGGGCGAGTTCGAGCGCGCGCTGGCGCTGGTCGACGACTTCCGCACCCAGATCGCCGCGCCCGACGTGCCGCGGACGCGCATGCACGCCTGGCTCTTGTACCTGCGCTCGCTGATGACCGCGCGCATGGGCCGCCTGAGCGAGGCCGAGCGCGACCTCGAGGCGGCCTGGCCGTTCGTCAACGCCATGCACGTCATGGGCTCGGGCACGCTGGCGACGCTGGGCGCCGACGTCGAGCGCGTACGCGGCAACCGCGTCGCCGAGCGCGAGAAGCTCGAGCGCGCGATCGAGCACAGCCGCCGCTCGGGCTTGAGCAACTTCATCGCGCGCGACGAGGCCGAGGCGGCGTTCGGGGCGTGGCTGGCCGGCGACGACGCCGACTACACCCAGCACGCCTTCGCGCTGGAGGCCGAGGTCGAGCGCGAGGGCGTGCGCGGGTTCGCGTTCTTCGTGGCCTGCGTGCGCGGCCACGCGCGCGAGCCGCAGCCGACCGACAACGTGAAGTGGGTCGCCTGCGGGCACCTGATCGCTGCCGCGAGCGGCAGCGACGCCGCGGCGCGCCTGCACCACGCCGACCTGGCGCGCGAAGCGGCCGCGCTCTACCGCTCGCCGTTCACCCAGGTGCTGGCCGCGCTGGCGGTGGCGGAGCTGGACCCGGCGCGCCGGCCCGCCCTGCGCGCCGAAGCGCTCTCGATCGCGCAGCGCATCGACGCGCCGCCGCTGCACGCGGCGCTGGCCGCGCTCGCGCGCGGCGAGGAGGACGGCAGCGACGCCGGCCATCTCGCCCCGTTCCTGCGCCGCTACCGCGCCGACGCCGAGGCGCCGCGCGCGGGGCTGGTGGTCGAGCTCGTGACCGGCCGGGTGCTGCGCGACGGCAAGCCGGTGACGCTGGCCGAGCGCGAGCACGCGCTGCTGGTCGCGGTCGCGATGCGGCCCGAGGCGCTGGCGCGCGAGCGGCTGACCGACATGCTCTGGCCCGACCTGGGCGAGAGCCCGGCCCGCAACGCGTTCCACGTCTGCCTGCACCGGCTCAAGTCGCGCCTGGGCGACGACAACGCGGTGGTGCGCACGCGCGAGGGCTACCGGCTGGGCAACGAGGTGCGGGTGGACCTGTGGGAGATCGACCGAACCGTCGCGCCGCTGCGCGCCGCCGGCACGCTCGACGCGCGCCAGAGCGAGGCCCTGCGGGCGCTCTACGACGGCCTGCGCGCCTCGCGCCCGGCGAAGTTCGAGGACTGGGAGTGGTTCGAGCCCACCGAGCGCCACCTGCGCGAGCTGCGCTGCGAGGTCGCGCAGACGCTGGCCAAGGCCGCCCTCGACGAGGGCCGGATCCAGGACGCGCTCGCGCTGGCGCACGAGATGATCGCCTACGACCCCTGCGACGAGCCCGCGCGCGAGATCGCGATCCGAGCCTACCTGGCGAGCGGCGACCGCGCCGCCGCCCTGCGCCACTTCCGCCAGTACCGCGACACGCTCGACGCCGAGCTGCAGTGCGAGCCTTCGGAAGCGCTGGCGGCGCTGGTCGGCGCGACGAGCTGAGCTACAGGCTGTCGATGACGACGCTGAACAGGTACTTCGACGAGACCGGGGTGCAGTCGCGCAGCGCGGGCTGGTAGGTCGAGCGCTTCGCCGCGTCGACCGCCGCGCGGTTGAGGATCTGCGAGCCGGAGCGCTCGATGCGCGTGTCGGTGACCTGCCCTTGCGCGTCGAGCGAGACGAGCACCCGCACGACCCCGGTGACGTGGCGCTCGCCGCCGAGCGGCGCGAGATCGGGCCTGGCGGCGCGAATCACCGCGGCCGGCGCGTTCGGCACGGAGCAGCGCGCGGCTCCGGCGGCTGGTGAGGATACGGGCATTGCCGGCGCGGGCGAGGCCGCGGGCACCGCGGGTGCGGGCGAGGCCGCGAGCAGTCCCGCGGCGAGGAGAACGGCCAGCGTTTCCATAGGCCGTCATCGTACCCACGCGGTGCGGGCCGGGCCGGCGCTGGGACGCTAGTCCACCTCGCGGGCGTTGAGGTCGACCAGCGCGCCGTTGATGCCGCTGGCACGGTCGCTGGCCAAGAACGCGAGCGCGTCGGCGACTTCCTGCGGCGTCGCGGCGGCGGCGAAGTCCGCGGCGTCGAGGTAGCCGCGCGCGGCTTCGGTCGCCACGCCGCCGAGCACGAGCGCGTTGGCGACGATGCCGTCAGCCTTGTGCTCGCGCGCGACGGCCTGCATCAGCGCGTTGACGCCGGCCTTGGCGACCGCGAACAGGCCGCGCCCGGGCGTGGGGTCCTTGGACGAGCCGGCGGTGACGGTGACGATCCGCCCGCGCGAGCGCGCACCGTCGCGGTACGGCTGCGCGAGCATGGCGCGCAGCGCCGGCAGGCTGAGGTTGTAGGCGGTCTCGGCGAAGGCGGCCAGGTTGGCGTGCAGGTCGTCGGGAGTCGAGCCCGCGAGCGGCTTCGCGCCGATGCCGCTGCCGGCGAGGTTCACCAGCGCGTCGATCCGGCCGCAGCGCTCGACCAGCGCGCCGACCGCCGCCGACGCCTGCGCCGGGTCGGCGAGATCGGCTGCGAACGGAATCGCCGCCGCGCCTTCGGCCTCGTCGAGCACGCCGTCGATCGCCTCGCGCGCCCGCTCCAGCGAGCGCGACACGACCAGCACCCGCGCGCCCTCGGACACCAGCGTCGCGAGCGTCGCCCCGCCGACCCGCCCGGTGCCGCCGGCCAGCAAGATCGCGTCCCCGTCGAACAAGCGCATCAGCGGACCGATACGCCGCGAGCGCGGCGCGCACCCGGCGCCGGCCGGGCCCGAAAGCAGTTCACGGCGTGGTCGTCCACCACCCCGACGGCCTGCAGGAACGCATAGCAGATGGTCGAGCCGACGAAGCCGAACCCGCGCTTGCGCAGGTCGCGGCTGAGCCGGTCCGAGAGCTCGGTCTTCGCGGGCAGATCGCCCGGCCCGCGCGGCCGGTTCACCACCGGCACGCCGTCGACGTACGCCCACAGGAACGCGTCGAACGAGCCGTGCTCGCGCTGCACGTCGAGGAATGCCTGGGCGTTGCGAATCGACCAGCCGATCTTGCCGGCGTTGCGCACGATGCTCTCGTCGGCCAGCAGCCGTGCGACGTCGCGCTCGCCGAAGCGCGCGACCTTGGCGGGATCGAAGTCGCGGTAAGCGCGCCGGTAGCCCGCGCGCTTGCGCAGGATCGTCGACCACGACAGCCCGGCCTGTGCTCCTTCGAGGATCAGGAACTCGAACAGCACGCGGTCGTCGTGGACCGGCGTCCCCCACTCCTCGTCGTGGTAAGCGATCATCGCCGGATCGGTCCCGGCCCAGGCGCAGCGCTGAACTACCATCCCCGTGCCGTACCTGGAGCAATTCAGACTTCCTCCAAGATCGGGTATGCTGACGGCCGATGACTACGGCGATGCACGGCAACGGAGCGGTAACGAGCGGGAAATCCCAACCGCGTTACGATCCCGCACGTGGCATTCATCGTCTACCTCGATGAGTCGGGCGATCACGACCTGACCAGAATCAACCCCCATTTTCCGGTTTTCGTTCTCCTGCTCGCCGTCATCGAGCAAGACGATTACATCGACCGCATCATCCCCGCCTTCAACCGGGTGAAGTTCGCGTTCTTCGGGTCAGAGGCGGTCGTCTTCCATTCGTACGAGATTCGCAAATCGAGAGGTGCTTTCAGGTGCTTGCTGCAGCCCTCGGTACGCGCCTCGTTCTTGCCGAGCATCTCCAGGCTCATGCCAGACAATCCCTATCGAATCATCGCCGTTGCGATCAAGAAGGAAGAACATCGAGCGGCATCAAGCACGCCCGTGCGCAACCCGTACGCGGTAGCACTGGAGCGCGCGCTCGAACGGCTGATCGGCATGCTCGAAATGCGGCGCCGGCGACGCATCGTCATAATCGCGGAGCAGCGCGGCAAACACGAAGACGCCGATCTCAGAGAAAGCTTCGAGCGCTTCGTCTCGCATGGAACGCCCGCGGTGAGCCCGCCGCGCGTCCACGCCATCGCATGGACGCTCACCTTCGTCCCCAAGCGGATGAACTGCATCGGCCATCAGATTGCCGACCTCGCCGGAGCCCCGATCGCCGCCTACGTGCTGAGTACGATCCAAGGCCGTCAGACGAACGACCGGGCCTACGCCATCATCCGCGATAAAATGGACGTTTCACAGCCCGAAATTTTGCCCGAATAAAACAAGAGGGCCGCGGCTGCCCGCTTCCCTCATGCCGATCAGGTATTCCTAATCCGAAACCATCGTACCAAACGCAGTCAAGTCCCCTTGACGAAAACGACCCCCGGAGATCGCTCTCCGAGGGCCGTTCTGCTTGCGCGATCTTCGCTTGGGGCGAAGACTACATCATGCCGTAGTCGCCCATGCCGCCGCCGGGCGGGCCGCCGGCCGGAGCCGTCTTGGGCTCGGGCTTGTCGGCGATCAGGGTCTCGGTGGTGAGCACCAGGGCGCCGATCGAGGCCGCGTTCTGGAGCGCCGAGCGGGTGACCTTGAACGGCTCGACGATGCCGGCCTTGACCATGTCGACCAGGTCGCCGGTCATGGCGTCGAAGCCTTCGCCGGGCTTGGCGTTCTTGACGCGGTTCACTTCCACCGAGCCCTCGAAGCCGGCGTTCTCCGCGATCTGGCGGAGCGGCTCCTCGAGCGAGCGGCGGATGATGTCGACGCCGATCTTCTCGTCGGGGCTCGACGACTCGACGTTCTGGAGGGCCTTGAGGGCGTGCACCAGCGAGCTGCCGCCGCCGGGGATCATGCCTTCCTGGACCGCCGCGCGGGTCGCGGACAGCGCGTCCTCGATGCGGTGCTTCTTCTCCTTGAGCTCGGTCTCGGTGGCCGCGCCGACCTGAATCACCGCGACGCCGCCGGACAGCTTGGCCAGGCGCTCCTGGAGCTTCTCGCGGTCGAAGTCCGAGTCGGTCTCGTCGATCTGCCGCTTGATCATCTCGATGCGGCCCTTGATGGCGTCGGGCTTGCCCTTGCCGTCGACG
>JASLGJ010000235.1 GCA_030150085.1 Candidatus Elarobacter sp.
CGGAGTGGCCGCCAATTATCGCCGGCTGGCGCGCGGGCCGCTCGGTCGACCCAAACGCGGACCCGATCCGGCTGGCCTCGCCCGTATTGACGCTGCCATCGCGAAGGTCCTCGCGCTCACGCAGGGCGAGGCGGAAGCCGACGCCCTTCAGGGCCTGGTCGGCATTCGCCTCGGCCTGTACCCCGAGGCGCCGCCGTTCCTCAGCGGCGCGCCCGACCCTATCGAGCCAAAGGCCGCGGCATGATCGGCGACATCGACATCCACGGTGTGCTGGTGGCGCCGCTGCTGGTGTGGATGGTTATCGCCTATGTCATCAGCATTCCCGTTCGCAGAATTCTCACCCGCAGCGGCGCTTATCATTTCGTCTGGCATCGCGCCCTATTTGACGCCGCGCTACTGGCGGTCCTCACGGGCGCGGTCGACGCCGGAGCCAATTGTTGGGGCGCGACATGACGGGCTTCTGGAGTTACATCGGCCGCGTGGCGGTTACGGCGGTGATGAGCGTGATAGCGGCGCTCGTCTGCTGGAGTCTATGGGTCTATTATATGGAGGCGCCTTGGACACGGGATGGCCGCGTGCGCGCCGACGTTGTCGACGTCGCGCCGGACGTTTCGGGTCTCGTCAGCCAGACGCTGGTTCGCGACAACGAGAAGGTCAAACAGGGGCAGCCCCTGTTTCGCATCGATCCGGTGCGGTTCCAGCTGGCTCTGCGTCAGGCGGAGGCGACCGTCATGAGCCAACGCGCTGCGTTGGACGAGGCGAACCGGGAGGCGAAACGCTATCAGTCTCTTTCCTCGGCCGCCGTCACCGAGGAGAAACAGGAGCAGGTCGCCACGGCGGAGCAACAGGCCCAGGCCGCCTACGATCAGGCCTTGGTCGCGAGGGATACGGCCAAGCTCAATCTGGAGCGTTCGACTGTGGTCGCGCCGGTCGCCGGCGTAGTCGTCAACTTTGACCTGCTGCCGAGCCATTACGCCAATGCAGGGCAGCCGGTGCTGGCTCTGGTTGCGACGGACACGCTGCGCGTCGAAGGCTATTTCGAGGAAACAAAGCTGAACGCGATCCACGTCGGCGACCCCGCACGTGTGAAGCTGCTCGGCGATTCACGCGTACTCAAGGGCAACGTCGAGAGCCTCTCGGGCGGCATCGCCGACCGCGAGCGCAGCGCGAGCAGCGACCTCCTCGCCAACATCAATCCGACCTTCTCATGGGTGCGGCTGGCGCAGCGCATCCCCGTGCGAATTCGCCTGGTCGACGTCCCGCCCGACGTAGAACTGATCCCTGGCCGTACGGCGACGGTTTCTATCGACAGCGCGGAGTCGAAATCCGGCGCGCTCGCGTGGCTGACGGGCGGACGCTGACGCCTTTTACGGCTTGTCCAGCGCGAGGATCACCTGTTCGAGCGGAGCGGGGGAGAGGCGCGTCAGGCCGCTGTAGGGGTGGCTGTAATCGAGGATGAGAAAGATCGCGAGGCCGATCGCGGCGCCGCCCACCACCGCCATGCAGACCGACATCGCGCTGAGCTTCGAGAGCAGGCCCATCGCGCAAAACATCATCGTGGACCAGAACGCGACCGCATAGACGAGCGGCCAGGGCACCGGGTTCGACACCTGCAACGACATCAGCAGGCGCTGCTCGCCGATGAAGCCGTAATTGGCCCGCGCGGCGGCCAGAAGGCCGGTCTGCGTCGGCGTCTTCGGCTGCAGGCTGTCGAGAAAATTGCTCATGTCGCCCATCGCCTTGTAGGAGGCGTCGTAGGCGGCGGCGTGAGACGTCTCGTCGCCCCAGAACTGCTCGTCCGCCCAGACGAGGTCATTGCGCAGGATCTGCCGCGCGGG
Organism: Candidatus Elarobacter sp.; assembly: GCA_030150085.1. GTDB lineage: Bacteria > Vulcanimicrobiota > Vulcanimicrobiia > Vulcanimicrobiales > Vulcanimicrobiaceae > Vulcanimicrobium. Next base: position 1,839 of record JASLGJ010000235.1, read on the forward strand.
AGCGGTCTCCGGGCCGTAGTGACGCATCTCGAGGTCGAACTCGAGCGCGCGCGCCACCAGCGTCTGCAACTCGGTCTGCTGCGTGTTGTAGACGCCGAAGGCGGTCCAGATCAGCAGCCCGTTCACCAGCACGAGCAGAAGCGTCAACTGCCCGACGACGCCGCCGATCATGTCGCGCATGCGGTCCGCCGTGTGCTTTTCGGGCAGGAGGCGCTGAAGCGTCAGCCCGACCAGTCCGCCCAACACGATGAGCGCCGTGACCGCCAGCGCAATCACGATCGACTGATCCAAGTGTGTCTCCCCCGACCGACGCCAATCCTGTCCGGGAGTAGGCTGTGAAAGTCAAGTTCGGCTGGAAAGCCCGGCGCTAGGGTCGCGGCGCCGGAGCGCCGTGGACTGCTAGTCACGACAAAAGATATAAATTCTACCAAATTTATAGACTAATGGTCCAAAAAGGGCTATGGTCGTGGCCGTCGAATGGCTAGGGGGAAGGGCGATGGAGTTGAGAATAGCAATGGCGGCGGTAGCGGTCACCGCGTCGGCAGGCGCCTATGCGGCTGACTTGCCTACGACGAAGCCGCAGCTTTCCAAGAGCTGCTTCGCCACTTTCTCCTCCTGGCTCGGCGCGGACGCTTGCCCCCTGACGTTTGCGGGCGTCACGCTCTATGGAGCGATCGACTTGGGCGTCGGCTACAGTTCCCAGGGAGCCCGGTTCAATCGCGTTTGGCCGCAAGGGGTGCAAGAACTGATTTCCAAGCAGAGCAACGGCGCGAAAGTTCAGCTTGTCCCCAACGCGCTCGGGCCGTCGAATGTCGGCGTCAGATTGCAAGAGCCTCTGGCCGCCGGTTGGGCTCTGGTCGGTGACTTTAATTTCGGGTTCGATCCCTATTCCCTGCGGTTGTCCGACGGACCTGGGTCCGAGGTTGAGAACAACGACCTGCCGCTCGCGCGCCAGAGCGCGAACGGCGATTCGAGCCGCGCGGGCCAGTGGGACAACACCCGAGGATACGCAGGCGTCAGCAATTCGACTTGGGGCACGTTGACCTTCGGCCGCCAATACACGTTCAGCAACGACGCCGTCGGCCTATACGACCCGACCGGTGGCGGTTACGGCTTCTCCCTGATCGGCAACTCATCGACATATGTTGCGGGGACAGGAGACACCGAAGTCGCCCGCTACAACACATCGGTCAAATATCAGGTGTCCTACGAGAACTTTCGTGCGGGCGCGCTGGTGCAGGCCGGCGGCTATGAACAGGGCAACGGTTCGAACGGCGCATACCAACTGGATGTCGGCG
>JASLGJ010000142.1 GCA_030150085.1 Candidatus Elarobacter sp.
CTTCGTCGAACGCGCGCCGGGCCGCGGCCACCGCGCGCGCCACGTCGGCCGCGCCGCCTGCGGCGACCTGGGCGAACGTCTCGCCCGAGGCGGGGTCGAGGTCGTCGTAGGTCGCGCCGTCGGCGGCGTCGGCGTACGCGCCGTCGATCCATAGCCGCGCGCGCAGCGTGTCGGGCGCGATCACGACAGCGCGTGCAGCGCGGTGCGCTTCTCGGGGCGCATCGCGGGAACGAGGTCGTACAGCTCGGGCAGGCGTTTGGTGATGCGCTCCTCGGCGTCGTCGGGCGCGAGATAGGGCGGCCGCGCCGGGCCCATCTCGATCCCGGTCACCACGCTGGCCGTGACCTTCGTCATGCCGAGCGCGCCCAGCGCGGCCTCGCCGCCGCGCGGGAAGACGCGGTTGAGCCGGCGCTGGATCTCCTGCGCGAGCGCGACGTCGCCGCGCTTCCAGGCTTCGTCGATCGCGACGCAGGCCGGGATCGCGAACACGTTGATCTGCCCGCCGTTGGAGCCCAGCAGCCGCCCGGTCAGGTACGCCCGGAAGGTCTGCAGGTAGAGCGCGCGGTGCTCCAGCGCGTCGGCGACCGCTTCGAGGTGCTGCAGCTCGGTCTCGACCTCTTTCACGCAGGCCACGTTCTCCAGCTCCGCGACCGCGCGGAAGAACGTGGGCGTCATGTGGAACTTCGAGAGCGCCGGGTTGTGGTACACGCAGAGCGGGATCGCGGAGGCCTCGGCGACCTGGCGGAAGTGCTCGAAGGCCTCGCGCTCGCCGACCTTCCAGTAGTACGGCGCGATCACCACCGCGCAGTCGTAGCCCAGCTCCGCGGCCAGGCGCGTCCAGCGCAGGGCCTGCAGGGTCGTCGCGCCGGAGGTCATCGCGAAGGCGCTCGCGCCGGGGTGCTTGCGGGCCTGGTCGAGGACGACTTCCAGCACCCGGCGCCGCTCGTCGTCCTCGAGGTGGAGGAACTCGCCGATCGAACCGGTCGCCACCACCCCGGTCGCCCCGTGGGCGAAGCACCAGTCGACCTGGGCGCGCAGCGCGCCCTCGTCCACCGCGTAGGTGCGGTCCATGGGGGTGACGACCAGCCCGATGACGTCCCGGAAGCGGTCGCGGTAGCGCTCGATCTGCATGGTCCCTCCAGCTTTGGCGTACCTGAACGTACCGCCCCGGGGTCGCCGGTGCCTCGCGCCGAAACCGTTCCCATGCCGAACCGCACGACGAGCCGCGGCGTGGCGCTCGTCCTCTCGTTCGCTTGGGCCGCCGCCCCGCTCGCCGCCTCGGCGGAGGCGGCCAAGCCGCTGCGCTCGCTGACCTACGATCTCCAGGTGACGGTCGGGATGGTGCGCAGCATCGAGCGCGACGCGATCGGCACGGCCGGCTCGACCCACGGCGACTTCGCCGGCGGCGAGGGCAGCCGGGGCACCATCACGGTCGACGTGATCGCCGCCACCGACGACCGCGGGATCGTGGCCGACGTGCGCGAGAACGCCGAAGGGCGCTCCCGCCCGGTCGTGCGGGTGGCGATCACCGGCGAGGGCGGGCTGACCTACGATCCCCGCCAGGGCTACAACGTGACCAACGAGGAGGACGCGCTGCTGCGCTGGCTGGCGCGCGACTTCGTCAGCCTGGAGCTGCGCGCGCCCGGCGCGATCTGGAACGTCGACACCAGCTCGGGCGGCACCCGCGGGGCCGAGCACTACCGGGTGGTCTCGGCCGACGGCGCGCTGCTCAAGCTCGACTACACGGCCGAGTCGCGCACCTCGGGCCTGGGCAGCGGCGACATGACCCGGGTCGGCACGGTCGTCTACGACGCGCGGATGTCGGTCCCGACCAGCGCCAACTACAAGGACATCATCCACCACCAAGAGCTCGGGCGCTACGACACCACCGAGATGGCGGTCCAGCTCCGCCTCGTCGCCGACAGCTTCGCCCGCAGGTAAACCCCGCCCGGCGGGAGCTCCCTCGGCCCGGCGCCGAAGCGCCCGCCATGACGAACCGCGCCTTGGCCCTGGTCGTGTTCTGCGCCGCGGCGGCCCTGCCGGCGGCGGCCTTCGCGGCGGACGCCCCCAAGCCGCTGCGCTCGCTGACCTACGACCTGCGCCTCTCCGCGGCGACGAACGGGATCGTCGAGCGCAGCGCGATCGGCACCGCCGGCTCGACCCACGAGGACTTCACCGGCGGCGGGGAGAGCAAGGGCACGATCGCGATCGACATCGTCGCCGCGACCGCGGACGGGGGCCTGGTCGCCGACGTGCGCGAGAACGCGACCAACCGCAACCGCCCCAAGGTGCGGGTCGCGATCACCGCCGCCGGCGCGCTCAGCTACGACCCGCAGCAGAGCAGCAACATCACCGACGAGGAAGACACGCTGCTGCGCTGGCTGGCGCGCGGCTTCATCAGCGCCGACGACCGCGCGCCCGGCGCGGCTTTCAACATCGACACCAGCGCGGGCGGCAGCCGCGGGATGGAGCACTACCGGGTGCTCTCGGCCGACGGCTCGGTGCTCAGCCTCGACTACAAGGCCGAGGCCAAGCGGACCGGCCTGGGCGGGGGCGACATGACCCGCACCGGCGCGCTGGTCTACGACGCCAAGCTGACGATGCCGCGCAGCGCCAGCTACAAGGACGTCGAGCACCGCTCGCAGGTCGGCTCGTTCGTCACCACCGAGCTGAACGTGCAGCTCAGCCTCGCCGCCGACAGCTTCGCCGCCGCCAAGTAGCGCCGCCCCGGGCGCGGGCTAGTCG